>CAZLUS010000138.1:0-6002 GCA_964562775.1 uncultured Flavobacteriaceae bacterium
TCTTAAATATTAACAATATAAAATCAAGTATAAACCCTAAAAACTATAACTTCTTACAGTTTTAATAAACATGTTAATAAAATATAATTATGTATTGTAAAACAAATCTCTTTATTATATCTTTGCCTTATTAAATAGTAAAAGCGTTACACATGTTTGATTTTGACCAATATCTAGGATTTTTAGCCTTTTTAACCATTTTAACCATTGGTTTTTGGCTAATGATATTTTTATTAACTTTTGTAGTGCCTTATTGGTTAGGAGGTAACTTACTTGAAATGTGGAAAGAAAGACGTGAAGCTAAAAAAGCGAAACAAAACAAATAAAAAAAGAGGCATATAGCCTCTTTTTTTATTTAGATAAATTCTTATCCTTCAAACTCAAAATCATCATTTCCTCCACCTTGTCGGCCCCTTCGGTTTCTACCTTCGTTCTGCTGTTGGTTAAAACGATACGAGAAGGTTAAAGTAGCTTGTCGCTGTCTAAATTGAAACTCACTCTCTGTAAAAATAGTGGCTGTTCTAGTTTCTGTAATACGCTTTCTAGAATTAAATAAGTCACTTATATTTAATGATAAAGAAGCTTTATTTTTAATAATATCTTTACTGAATGCAAGATTAGTGCTAATGATACCTCTATTACTATTTTGAGCATCGACTCTTCTCCCTCTGTAAAATGTATTTGTTTGAAACTCTATCCCACCAGGTAGTGGCAATTTTGCACTTAATCTACCAAACCATGTAAAATTATCAGCATCAAAATTTTGTAAAACTTCCACACCTTGAGAATTGATAAAAGAAAAATCGCCTCTTACTTGTTGTTGAAAAAGATTTAGATTTAGTGTAAATCTCCAATCTCTTTTAGGGGTATATGTTGAAGTAAATTCACCACCATACCTAATATCTGTTGCTAAATTAATTGGGGAACGTACTTGTACAGGTACTATAATAGGATTGTTTAAATCATCTACATTCTCTATTTCTACAAAATCACCTGTTTCTTGAGTAATAAATTGAAATACCCCAGTAGAACGATTAAAATAAGCAGACGTTGTATAGGTAAATTTATTAACTCTTTTAATATAGCCTAAATCAAAAACACCAGAATAGGTTGGGTTTAAATTTGGGTTTCCTTGAAAAAGATTGGTATTACTAGTTCGAGAAGGAAAAGGGTTAATAAAACGCGAACGTGGTCTTCTTAATCTTCTACTAAAACTAATAGTAAATTGCTCTTGTTTAGAAAGTTCGTACCCTAAAAATAATGACGGAAACCAATCTACAAAATTTCTGTTTGTGTTAATATCTGTAGCGACTAGTTCAACTCCTATATCCGAAGCTTCCATACGTAAACCACCTAGTACACTAAACTTATTGAATTTGCTCCCCAATTGCACATAGGCTGCATTTACATTTTCTGTATAGATAAGCTCATTTGTGAAATTTGGGTCTGGACTTAAAAGTTCATTTTCTAGAATACCAAATATAAAATCGGTGTTAAATGTATTAAAAGTACCACGGTAGCCTAGTTCAAGTTGAGATTGATTATCTTTTCCAAAAGGATGTACATAATCAAACTGTAGTAATTGGTTTATTTGCGATTCATCATTTATAGTTTGCTCTGTTGGCAATTGAATATTATCACCTAAAACAATTTCTTCAATGATTGAATTTTCAATTTCTTCACCTCTAGAAAACTGATAATCTGCCGTTAGTATTTGCCCGTCTTTTTCAAATTTTTTCTCATAATTTAAGGAATATTGCACGTTTTCATCAAACTCATCTTCTATAGTAAAACGATTTCTTTCTATTGTTGGCTCTCTTAGGGCATTAAAATTAAAGAAATCAACATTAGTAGTGTTTTCTCCAGTAGACCTCCTGTACACAAATGAGTTTGTAAGACTGCTTTTTGCTTCTTTGTCTAAAAACAGTTCAAAACCAATATTGGTACTAAAGCTATTGTCGTTACGGTCAAAATTTCTAAACTCGTCTTGAAAACTAGCTGTATTGCCATTTTCGTCAAAATTCTCTTGTATAAACTGTGCATTGCCAGGAGCATCTCTATATCTGTAAGTCGTATTGGTAAATATATTAAAGCGTTCTCTTCGTAAATTTAAAGCTAAAGAAGCACCAAAATTATCTGGATTACCTACAAAGGTATTTACAGAGCCATTAAGTCCAGCTGTTTTACTTTGTTTTAGAATTATATTTAATATACCAGCAGTACCTTCGGCATCATACCGTGCAGACGGATTAGTAATAACTTCTACTTTTTCTATAGCATCGGCTGGTAATTGTTGTAAGGCATCTGTACTTAGACCAGATAGGGCAGAGGGTTTACCATTAATAAGTATGCGAACACTTTCATTACCTCTAAGGCTAATAGTACCTTCAACATCAACAGATACAGAAGGAACATTATCTAAGACATCTGTAACAGAACCTCCTTTTACAGTTAAATCTTTACCAACATTATATACTTTTTTGTCTAAACGTAGCTCTACTGTAGTTCGTTCACCAACTACTTCTACAGCTTCTAACTGTTCTACATCAATACTAAGTTCTATAATGCCTAAGTCTGTTGATTTTTGAAAAGTTTGATCTGCTAATTCATAAGTTTTGTATGAAATATACTCTACTCGTACCTTATACTGACCAGGATTAGTTTCAATATTAAATTTACCATTAAGGTCTGTAATCCCACCTGTTATACGCTCAGGGTTACCAATGCTTTGTAATACTAAGGTGGCGTATTCTAGCGGTTGCTTTGTGTCTTTGTCTATTACTGTTCCAGTAATATTTATAGGTGAAGGTCTTTGTGTTTGTGGTCTTTGAGAAAAAAGAAGTCCAAAATTTAAAATTAATGCTAATAAGAATAGTTTTTTCATATTAATTTTTGCCCTTCTTTTTTTTCTTCTTTTTAGGTTTTTTAAATCTATTTTCTTGTAGTTCTTTAAAGGCATTATATTTTTCTTCTGGTAAACCAGCTTTTAGTTCTTCGTCTTGTCTTTTTTGAATTTTCTCGAATTCTTCTCGCATTTTTTTTGGTTCTAACTTTAG
Source organism: uncultured Flavobacteriaceae bacterium (assembly GCA_964562775.1). Classification (GTDB taxonomy): domain Bacteria; phylum Bacteroidota; class Bacteroidia; order Flavobacteriales; family Flavobacteriaceae; genus Croceitalea. The sequence continues at coordinate 3,057 of CAZLUS010000138.1, forward strand.
AATTTGAAGTTCAGAACGCTTTTGCATTGTTTTTACTAGTACAGACCTTACTACAGCTTCTTCAAAAGGATCTAGTCCGATAGATTCCGATATTTTAGGCATTTCTTCATCTACAATTTGTTCAGGTGTTTTCACCTCGGGTTTAGATGGAGGTGCCTGAGCTTGAGGAATAACAGATCTACCTTGTCTGCCATTTCTATTGCCGTATCCATACTGTGCTTGGATTTGATAAAATGATGTGCATATAAATAGAAATAAAAAAACGAAGTTGTTTATATTTTTTTTCATGGTTATTCATTTAGCATTACAAAGATAAACTAAAAGAACACTAGTATTTTCCTAATATTTTGTTAGTATTTGTAATAAAAAAAGGGCAATCAACAGATTGCCCTTTTTTTAAACCAAGAAAATGTTTATTGTTTTGTTACTTTAAAGACTGAACGTCTGTTTTGTTTATGCTCACTTTCTGTACATTTAACTCCGTCAGAACAGCTATTAATAAGCTGAGTTTCTCCATAACCTTTAGCACTAATTCTAGAAGGTCTTATTCCTTTAGAAATTAAATAAGCTCTAGTTGATTGTGCGCGTTTTTCTGATAGCCTTTTGTTGTATGCTTTAGTAGCTCTACTATCGGTATGTGAACCAATTGCTATCTCTAATTTTGGATATTGCTTCATTATAGTAACAAGCTTATCTAGTTTTATCTGTGCATCTTTTCTAATATTCCATTTATTTAAGTCAAAATATATTGTGGGAATATCTAGAATATCTTTTAGGTCTGTATTATTCTGTGCCAATATTTCTTGCTCTTTGGCCTCTAAAATGAGCGTTACATTTACCATTGAATCGTGTATGACTAATTCGCCTTCGCCATCTTTGTAGTTTTCTTTAAAACCAAGTGCGCTTAATTCTGGAGCATCACAGGTTACTTCTAAACTAAAAACACCATTGCTATCTGATATTGAACTTCCAATTTCCATACCATTATTACCTGTTATTTTTACCATTGCCCCTGCAATAGGGTTATTAGTATCTTTATCTTTTACAATACCGTTTATCCTTTGTATACAATCGGAAAGTATATTTTTAATAAACGAAAAGGAGTAAATATCATCGCTGCCTATTCCATTAGGTCTATTTGATGCAAAGTACCCAGATTTATCGATATTATTAATAATTAAAGAGAAATCATCTTCGTCTGAGTTAATTGGTTTACCTAGATTTTTAGGTGGTATTTTATAATTGTAGTCTAAAGAAACACCAAAAATATCTAGTCCTCCTAAACCGGGATGTCCATCAGAAGCAAAATAAAGTTCGTTATCATGAACAAAAGGAAAAGTTTCTCTACCCTCTGTATTTATATAGGGTCCTAGGTTTACGGGCTCACCATAAGAACCATCTTTTTTTATGTCTACATAAAAGATGTCAGAGTCACCTACAGTTCCTGGCATATCTGATGAAAAATATAATTTATCTTCTGCGTCATTTAGACTAGGATGTGCTACCGAATATTCTTTGCTATTAAAAGGTAATTCTACTTCTTTTTTCCATTCTCCATCCTTATAGTCAGCTCTATAAATTTTTAAACGACTTATCCCTTCCTTATCTCTTTTAAATTTACCGCTAAAATTATTTCGTGTAAAATATACGGTATTGCCATCTTTGCTATAACTACTAGAAGATTCGTGCGCTTTTGTGCTGAATCTTTTTTTAGGTTTATTTATTTTGATAGAATCTTCACTAACATTAACTTGATAAAGATTTAAGAAACTTGTTTTATTCCAAGAGTGTAAAATTTCTCCTTCTCTCCCTGTATCTCTATTAGAACTATAGCTAATTCCATCTGGACTATAACTTGGAGCAAAATCTGAATATTTAGAATTAAAGTCGGTGATTTTTATAGAAACATTATTAGTATTTTCATCTATGTTTTTATAGTAATATGAATTTTCTTTAAATTTTTGAGCTCTTTGTTCATTACCTGAAAGGGCTATATATTTTTCCATCATTTTTTTAGAATCTTCATAAAGTTCCAATGATTTTAGAGACTGTGCGTATCTATATAAATATCCTGGTTCTAGACTGCTGCCATATTTCTGTATAAGCTGCTCATACCATTTATTTGCCTCTTCATAATTTGCATTATAATAATATGCATTGGCAATGTTTTGCAGAATATTTTGATTTATAGTTCCTTTCTTGATTAACTTAATATAATCTGCAATGGCCTCTTGATAATGAAAATTATCATATTTTATTTGCGCTTTTTTCTCTTTTGCAGTTTGTCCATATGAAGAAACCAAACTTGCAATCATTAGACAAGCTATAGCTAATATAATTCTGTTTGATTTCATTTTAAAAGAATCTAGGGGTTAATATTTTTGAATAGTTACCGCGTATTTCGTATCTTAAGAATACTTCAAAAGATCCGTCGTTAAAAGCTGAATTTCCAAGTTCTGTAGTTTCTCTATCATAGGCTAAGCCTACTAAAAACTGATCTGTAATTTGGTAGCCAACTAGTGCACTCCATGCAACACTCCAGCGGTATGCAGCACCAAATGATAGCTTTTCTTGATATAAGAAACTTGCCGAAAGATCTTCTTGCAAAGGAGCTCCCTCTACAGCTTTTAAAAGCACAGCAGGTTTAAATTTCCAATCAGGACCAAAATCTTTTACAAACCCTGCTATTAGATAGAAGTTCCTGCGTTCAGAAGCGAGAAGGGTACTCCCTTGCCCAGAGGTATCAAAATGCTCCGTCTCTAATAAGTTAGGAATAGATAGTCCTAAATAAAATTTGTCTGTTGAATAATATACACCAGCTCCAAAATTAGGTTCAAATCTATTGTCGATATTTGGTGGTGCATCAAGTGTTCCAATGGCATCAAAATTTCTAAGTTTATTAAAATCGATACTAAGCAATTGCCCTCCTACCTTAAGACCAAAAGA
>CAZLUS010000139.1:0-5986 GCA_964562775.1 uncultured Flavobacteriaceae bacterium
AATTACAATGATAGACTTAGTATTAAGCGTTCTTTGCTCAAGTTTAATCTTTGTGATTTTTAAGCTATTTGATGTTTATAAAATACAGACGCTTTATGCTATAATAACTAATTATATAGTAGCCTGTCTAACAGGACTATTCTTTTACCAAGAAAAAGTAGATGTAATTGCAGTTTATCACTCTAATTGGTTTTGGGGTACCTTAGCATTAGGAGTTTTATTTATTTTAGTTTTTAATCTTATGGCAAGGACATCTCAACAAGTGGGTGTAGCCGTTGCCTCTGTAGCTACTAAAATGTCTTTTGTAATACCTGTAGTTATAGGTGTACTCTTGTATAAAGAATCACTATCCTTCTTAAAAGTTTTAGGCATTTTATTCGCCATAGTTGCTGTATACTTTTCATCGCTAAAAGAAACTGCAATCAAAGTATCTAAAAAAACACTTTTACTACCCTTTCTAGTTTTTTTAGGTTCTGGATTAATAGATGCAAGCATTAATTATTTTAGAGAAACAAAATTAAATACTGCGGAGTTCCCCATATTCTCTGCAACGGTTTTTGCTGCAGCTGCTACTACTGGTTTACTCTTTATTCTTGGCAGTGCTTTTAAAAAACCCCTACGCGTAAATTTTAGAAATATTATTGGTGGTATTGCATTAGGTGTTCCCAATTATTTTTCCATCTTTTTTTTACTAAAAGCCTTGCAAAATGAACAGCTTAATAGCGCTTCTATTTTTACTATTAATAATGTAGCTATTGTAATGTTCTCTACATTATTAGGGATTGTGTTATTTAAAGAGAAATTAATTACAAAAAATTGGATTGGAATTGCATTAGCTGTAATTAGTATTTTAATAGTTGCCTTATCCTAATGAAGACCGACTCATATAAAACCATAACAAAACCTGTTGAAGGGCTTCTATATAAGGACAGAAAAAGTAAATTTTATGGTTATGCCTATCCAATACATAAGGTAGAAGATGTTAAACCCATCATAGAAGCTTTAAAAAAGAAACACCATACTGCAAATCACGCTTGCTATGCATGGCAATTGGGCACTGATAGTATTTCCTACCGAGCTAATGATGATGGAGAGCCTAATAATTCTGCTGGAATGCCAATCTATGGACAAATACAAGCTTTTAACCTAACCAATGTACTAGTAGTAGTGGTTAGAATTTTTGGTGGTACTAAATTAGGTGTAGGCGGATTAATACAAGCTTACAGGGCTTCAGCAAAATTAGCTCTTGAATCTTCTACTATTATAGAGAAGCTAATTGAAAATCATTTTAAACTAGAATTTGATTATTCGGAAATGGAAAAAGTGATGCGTATTATAAAACAGCATCCTATTAATCTTGTTTCGCAAGAGCTAACAAGCAAATGCAAATTTATAATAGCCATTAGAAAAAATGAAAGTGCTTTAATTGTACAACGTATTAAAGAAATCCATACAGTTACTATAACAGACTTAATTAAAAATTAAGCTTATCTAATATGTAAGCAGGGCATTTTACAGGTCTATTTTTAGTTTTATCCATAAAAGCTAAAACGGTATTGGCTTCTACTAATAAATCATTAGCTTCATTATAGATTTTATAATCAAATTCTATCTTAACAAGTGGTTTCTTTCTTAAAATAGTTTCAACTGTAATTAAATCATCATACTTTGCAGATTTTACGTACTTTAATTGTAAGCTAAGCACTGGAAGTTGTATTCCGCCATCTTCCATAGATTTATACGTAACGCCCAAATCCCTTAACCACTCTACTCTACCCATTTCTAGGTACTGCGCGTAGTTACCATAGTAAACTATTCCCATTTGATCGGTTTCGCCATATCGAACTCTAAAAGAAAGTTTGTGATTCCTCATGTTTTTAATTGAAAAAGTATATATTTATAGCCTTTGATTCTTGAATAGTAACATGAGAAAAAAAAAGAACAAATTCAATCAATAATCATTTTTTTTTTTGATTTTTTGTTCACATATTTGCTGTTCTTGATTTTTACAAGAGAGACTATAAATTTTGTCTGTTAAGACTTAAAAATACTAACCAAAAACTAAGGGCTTTTTTATATGAGTGTTACTGCGTCTTCCGTTTGGAACAACTGCTTGGAATTTATCGAAGATAATATTCAGCCGCAGGCATATAAAACATGGTTTTTACCTATAATCCCCGTAAGGCTAACAGAAAATGCCTTAAGCATTCAAGTTCCTAGTAAATTCTTTTATGAGTGGTTAGAAGAGCACTATGTAAAGCTATTAAAGGTTGCGCTTACCAAACAATTGGGAAGTACAGCTAAATTGGTGTATATCATTAAGATGGAAAACAAGTACGGTAATAAAGAAGCCTTTACCGAAAAAATACCTAGTTCCAATCGCTCTACAATGGCACCGCAAGAACTTGATGTACCTATTACTTCTAAAAACCCTGAACTAAAGAATCCTTTTGTGATTCCAGGAATTCGAAATATAAAAATAGAGTCTCAACTGAACCCTAATTATAATTTTGAAAATTTCTTAGAAGGAGATTCTAACAGATTAGCACGCTCTGCTGGAATGGCAGTAGCAAACAAACCTGGTGGAACTTCTTTTAATCCATTATTAATATTTGGTGGTGTTGGCCTAGGAAAAACACATTTAGCGCATGCTATTGGTGTTGAAATAAAAGATAAATATCCAGAACGAACTGTATTATATATTTCTGCTGAAAAATTTACGCAACAGTTTATAGAGTCTGTTAAAAAGAATACTAGAAACGATTTTATACATTTTTACCAGTTAATTGATGTACTTATTATAGATGATGTTCAGTTTTTATCTGGAAAATCTGGTACACAAGATGTATTCTTTCATATTTTCAACCATTTACACCAAAATGGAAAACAAGTAATTTTAACCTCAGACAAGGCTCCTGTTGATATGCAAGACATAGAACAGCGATTGTTGTCTAGATTTAAATGGGGACTCTCTGCAGATTTACAAGCTCCAGATTACGAGACCAGAGTTTCTATTCTAAAGAATAAACTTTATCGTGATGGTGTAGAGATGCCAGAAGATATTATTGAGCATGTAGCCAAAAATATTAAAACAAATATTAGAGAATTAGAAGGTGCTGTTATTTCTTTAATTGCGCAATCATCATTTAATAAAAAAGAAGTTACCCTAGAGTTAGCGCAGCAGGTTGTAGAGAAGTTCGTTAAGAATACCAAGCGTGAAGTCTCTATAGACTACATTCAAAAAGTAGTCTCTGACTACTTTGAAATGGATGTTGCTACGCTCCAATCTAAAACGCGTAAACGCCATATTGTTCAAGCAAGGCAATTAGCCATGTTTTTTGCAAAAAAATTCACCAAAGCTTCATTAGCTAGTATTGGTTCTCAGATTGGAAAACGAGACCACGCAACAGTACTACATGCCTGTAAAACAGTAGACAATCTAGCTGAAACTGATAAGCAATTTAGAAAGTACATAGAAGACCTTAACAAGAAGTTTTCCTAATATTTTAGTAATGACCAAAGTTTTAATGGTATGCCTTGGTAACATCTGTAGGTCTCCATTAGCTGAGGGTATTTTAAAGTCAAAAATAAATTCCGATTTAGTTTTTGTTGATTCTGCAGGGACCGGTGGCTATCATATTGGAAATCCACCTGATACACGTTCTATTGCTGTTGCTGAAAAATATGGCATAAACATAGCTGACCAACGTTGTAGAAAATTTTCTAATTCTGATTTTGAAGAATTTGACATCATTTATGTGATGGATAAAAGCAATTATAATAATGTAACTATCTTAGCTACAAACGATACACAAAAACAAAAGGTAAAGCTTCTCTTATCTGAAAGTTCTAAAGATACTATAGAAGTACCAGACCCCTATTACGGTGGAGATGAAGGTTTTGAAAACGTGTATCATTTAATAGAAAAAGCCTGCGAAGTAATTGCAACTAAATTGAGTTAAATGGATACTACTCTAGGTAAATTATATTTAATACCTACAACTTTAGGCGAAAGTGCCCCACTTGAAGTACTACCCATTTCAATTAAAAGAGCAGTTGAAAATATTGATTATTACATAGCCGAAAACGAAAAAACCGCACGTAAGTTTATCAAATCTATTAGTCCCAACAAATCTCAACCAGATTTACATTTTGAAGTCTTAAATAAATATACAGACGATTCTGAATTGCCTAGCTATATAGAACCATGCTTAAATGGCATCGATGTAGGTTTACTTTCTGAAGCAGGATGCCCTGCAATAGCAGACCCAGGAGCAAATATTGTACGCATAGCACATGATAAAAAAATACAGGTGATTCCTTTAGTTGGTCCTTCTTCTATTTTGTTGGCAATGATGGCTAGTGGAATGAATGGTCAAAGTTTTGCTTTTAATGGCTATTTACCTATTGATAATGCAGAACGCAAAAGTGCAATAAAAAAATACGAACGTTTATCTAAAGAAAACAACCAATCGCAAATTTTTATAGAAACTCCATACAGAAACGATAAACTTTTTGACCAGCTACTTAAAACACTTCAAAATAGCACCCAATTATGTATAGCTGCAGACATTAGTTTACAAACAGAAACCATTTACACAAAATCTATACTTGAGTGGAAAAAAACGAGTGTAGACCTTCACAAAAGACCTACTATTTTTATTATTCAAGCATAATATACTCTTAACGTTAATTATGGTATTGAATTACAAAGTAGCGAATCGCTCCTTTGTTATATAATTCCTTTATATTTTAGGATTATGAATAGATTTTATTGAAGATATATCATAATTACCAAATCGCTTAAGATAATAAGCTAATGAGGTTCCGTAAGCATCAGCAATATCTTTCTTACCGTATGACTTTAAATATTTCTTTACATTCCCTGCACCAGCAAGATGAGCTGCTGCAATCATACCAGATTCAGAAACAAGAGTTCCTTTTATTCGTTTACCAGCAAAGCTTTTAATCTCTCTTCGTAAAATCCACTTGTTTCTTGATACATTTAATTCAAAAATTCTTTCTTGTAAAATAGGGTCAACTATAAAATCTTTTGGATTGTTTACGCCAAGCATCTTTAAGGTTTTTACTCCAAATTGATACTTACCCATATAACCTAAGGTATTAATTACAGTATAATTACCCTGAGATTCTTTAAAAGCAAGTGCTTCTTTAAAGCCTTGATAATCACTCTGTAAAAAGACTGTATTATCCTGGTTTAGGTACTGAGATTCTATCTTTGGAAAAGTAACTAAGGTACTATCTGTTACAATTGCTGTTTTAGATAGTTCATAACTGTCTTTACCAACAATGCTCTTTCCAAAACTTGTTAATACTAAAATGAATACTAAATGTCCTAAAAAACTAATCCACTTTCTTATGTTCATGACTAAAAATTTAATTTAGATGGAAACCCATCAGGGGAAAATTTTCAAAAACAAAGATAATAGGGGGAACATTTAAGACTCTACTAAAAGCCTTAAGATTTTCATAAACCTTAGGCAAATCTCGTTCAGTAGTATACAAATATCGACAAATAGACTTATCGGCTAATTTGCTGCTTATTCAACCATCGGACATACTGCTCTTTATTTCGGTTATGCTGCGTAAGGCTTTTAGCAAACATATGATAACCGAAATTAGAAACATCGGCAACAAAGTATAAATATTGGTGTTTTTCTGGATTTAAAACTGCCTTTATAGACGAAATGTCTGGCATAGCAATAGGGCCAGGAGGCACTCCTGTATTTTTATACGTATTGTAGGGCGAATCTATTTTTAAATCACGAAATAAAACTCTTTTTATAATAGTATCGTAATTACCTGTTTCCTTTTTAATAGCATAAATAACGGTAGGATCTGCTTGTAATAACATCCCTCTTTTAAGTCTATTAATATATACACCTGCAACTCTTGGGCGCTCGTCTACTTTTACGGTTTCTTTTTGTACAATTGCTGCTAAAGAAGCTACTTTAGAAGGGCTTAA
>CAZLUS010000140.1:0-5846 GCA_964562775.1 uncultured Flavobacteriaceae bacterium
CGCTATTATTTTGTAGTTATTATCCTACAAAAGATGTTTTTTACTTTTCTTTAAGTATAAATTGCACTCTTCTATTTTCTTTTCTACCCGCGTCTGTAGTATTTGTAGCTGTAGGTTCTTTGCTTCCATAGCCTTTGTAGATTATTCTTTCTGTAGATAAGCCCAATGCCACTAAATAATCTACAATGGATTTTGCTCTTTTTGTAGATAATCTTTTATTATATGCATCAGAACCCATATTGTCTGTATGCCCTATAATAGTAATGCTAATTTCTTGATGACTTTGTAAATAATCGTGTAGTTTTTTTATTTCTTTTACCGCATTTTGATTCAATGTATACGCATCAAATTCAAACAATACACTTTTAAAATTGTGTTTAATATCTAATTCAAGTACTTCTTCTTCATTAATTTCTTCTATGGAACCTTCTCTAATAAGAGACACTTTGTCTATATAATAATATGCACCCTTTTTAGTCTCCTTTCTTCTTGTTTGTACCTTTCGTGTAAGTTTATTATTTCTTAAGTTTCCAATTATTAAATACTTCTCATAGCCTTTGGCAATAAAGGAGGTAGTTACTTTTAACCAATTGGTTTTATCTTCATGAAATTTTGGATGGTTTATCTCAAAAGAATGAAATCGATTTCCCTTAAAACTGTACAATCTTCCCTTAGATAATTCTTTTTTAGTTTTAAGCGATATTGGTTTATAAGAACATACTATTCCAAAATCTTTGACTGCAAAATCTGAATCTTCAGCAAGACTTATATAAAAGCTTAATTGGTATTTCTTTTCTGCCCTTAACTTTTGTTTTAATGTTACCTGAATATACTCTCTATAATCCCCTGGTGCATAAAAGTATAATCCTGCATAGGCATTACCTTCTTTAGTATATTGAATGCCATTAAAATTTTCAGGTGCACTCATGACCTTACTACAGGTATTAAAATAATCTGTTGTACCTGATGTTGGGCTAGACCACGATTTTACATTTTTACTAAAAGTACCCAAAGTATTAGGGCATTCTATATAGTCTTCAAAACCAGCGTTTTTAATTAAGTTTTGAGAAAAAACAACTGCGGAAATAAAAAAAAGAACACTAAAATTTTTTAACAAAACAATCGTATCTAGTTCTAAGATATAAATTTTAGTCTAGAAAAATTAATATGTGTTAAAAATCAAACTTATAAGAAACCCCTGCTAAAGCCTGAAAACCTTGTACTTGAAAATTACGCCAGCGGTCATAATTATTATCTGTAATATTTGATGCTTTAGCAAATACTGATAGTTGTTCGTTAAAACGATATCCTAAATGAACATTAGCATCAAAAAAACTATCTAAACTTACTATTGTAGATGGAAATAAATTAGCTGGTGTGTTTGGTTGGGCACTTGCAACTAAATCTTCTCGTTCACCAACAAAGAATAAGTTAGCCCCAAAAAACCAATTATCTGAAATTTGATAATCCATAAATAACGAGCCTTTTACATTTGGCAAGTTCCAAGCAGGATTATCTGTTTCTGTATTATAATCATAGGCCTCAGCATTAAGCCTTAAGGTAAAATTTCTATTTATATCTACACTTATTTCGGCAAATATTCCCAAGGTTTTTATATCATCATAAAATACTTGAAAAGAGTTTCCTAAATTATATGCTCGCTCATCATCTCTGTTACTATTACTGGGGTTTAATAAAAATAGTGGGCGTCTGTCTTCTGCTGAATAAGATGCTTTTATATTATACCCAACATTAGAAAAAAGCTGTCCCTTTATACCTGCATACACATCATATTGCTGGTCTGTGGGTTGAATATTTAAGGTTGGAGATACATAAGGATTTGCTCCTACAAAATCATAATACGAATTTTGTTTTAATTCTCCTTCTAAGCCACCATATGCAATTACTGTATCTTCTACAAGACGGTATGATGCCGTTATGGCTGGATAGATAAAAAAGTTACCTCTACTATTTTCTATATCTGCTCCGTAAGCAAAATTGGCTCCTATATTCACCGTTAAATCGTCACGTAAGACTACTAAACTTGGGTTAACTGATATTTGAAATAAGCTATATGCTATCCCTTCAATGTTCTGTGTATTATTTAAACTAGCATTGTCAAAATCTCCATTAACATAATCTAATTTTGTAGCAATAGTTACTAATTCTTCGGATATAGGTAACTCAATAGTTGGTTCAAAAACGACTCTGTTTTCTGTAGATTCCACAGCATCCCAAAATCTTCTAACCAAAATTTTTCCGTTTTTAAAAAAAGAATCTTGCAGGTTTAAATGTGCTTTTCCTTGTATATTAAAATAGCTTTGTTGCTCGTTTATAGATGCTAAATCCAAATCTGCAAAATCAGCTCCTTCTATACCATACCAATTATAAATCTGATGCTGTAACCCAATACTTGCACCCCAATCTAAATCCCTATCTTTTTTTGCGTAAGAAACATCAGCTTTAGTATCAAAAAAATTTGCTTCTAAAGGTGTGCTATCTATATTTCCTGTTGATGAATGATGACTTAGTCCAAAATCTAACAAATCTTCACCTCTATTAAATTCTCTACTGGTATAAAAATCAACCAAAGCATTATTAAAATTCCCCAATCCAACAGAACCATACGAATTATATAGTATGGGTGGTGGTGTTTTCTCTACGCGTGAGGCCTTTCCTTTTGCTGGAGTAAATGTTGAAGCCACTGGAACAGAAAAAATGCTATAGTTAATCTTCTTTTTTTGAAGGACTATAGAATCGTTTAAACTAGGTATAGACTTAATCTTAAAAGCATCTGAAATAGTTGGAATATAGGGTTTTACTACAGTAACCGTTTCTGTACCAATATCATCTTCTGTTTCTTGAGCTTGTAGCAGACCACAAAGACTCAAAAAGAATAAAATTAAATACTGTTTGGTCTTATATTTTGCTTGCACAATATGCAATATTTTTGATTTTTTTATAGTGTTCATTTAGTTCTCGTTAGGATTGACTGATGAATTTTTTTCTGCTTCTTGCGATTTTATTAAGGCTAATTCTTCTTGTGCCTCTGAAACTATATCATTAAACTCTGCAAAATTTTCGATTACACTTTCTAAAATATAGGTCGCCTGAAAAGCATCATCTAAAGCATAAAAGTTTTTAGCCATAAGCACTAAACCTTTTCCACCCCATTTTTTATAAGACGCATAATCTTTAGCCAATTTTTGTACTGATACATTAGAGGCTTCAAAATTTTGGTTCTTATTTTTAAAATATGCATCATAATACCATGCTTCGGCTGCAGTTTCTCCAGTAGCTATTTTTTTAACTTTGGTAAATGCATCTTCTGCCAATTGTTCATCTCCTGTAGCTATAGCAGAACGAGCAATCATTATTTGCGCATCACTTCTAATACGGTTATCTATTTGTGGTGCATTTAATACTTTGTCTGCATAGATTAATGTCTGCTCATAATTTTTCTGTTCGTAGTAGCCTTTCATTAGATTAGACTGTGCGAAGGTTTTATTTTGTCTAATCTCTGCGATATTCTCTAGTTGTTGTAAATAAGGAATTGCACTTTGGTAATCTTCTCTACTTACATAAATCTCACAAACTCTTGTATATGCCTGTTCTGTGTATTCACCTGTTCCACTTTCTGCAACAACTCTAAATTTAGTGAGTGCTTTCTCTTTTTCACCTTTAGCAAAGTATAATTGTGCAAGATTAAAATTGGCTTTAATAACTTCTAAACCATTAGGGAATTCTTTTAGATAATCCTCATAAGCCCGTATAGCAGCTTCAGTATTACCCTGAGCATATTTTCTGTCTGCAGCCTCAAAACTCGCAGCATCTAACTCCGTATCGGTAACTTCAATAAAATCTAAATTTTTAACCCAAGCGGCATACTCACTTACCCTACCCAAATCTATATAAACTAGTTTGGCAGTAGCAACCGCTTGTCTTGCCTCTGCCGTATTTGGGTATGCTGCAACTACAGCTTTTAATTTTGTTAATGCTTGTTCGTTTCGGTTAGCATTGTAATGTACAAGTCCTTGTCTTAATAATGCTTTAGGCGCAAATTTACTTTTACTAAAAGTGCTTAGCAGTCTATCATAGGCTGCTAAACCCTTAATTTCTTCATCTGTTTTTATATAAGTATTCCCGAGTTCAAAAAGGGCGTCATCTTGTAAAGCAGATTGAGTATAGCGATTTAAAAAACTATTTAAATCGTTAATCTTAGTCCTATTATTTCCTAAAAAACCATTGGATATTGCTTTTTGAAAAGCGGCATAATCACGTTCATTACCCTCTCGTTTTGTAGCCTCTTCATAAGCTGTAATTGCAGAATTATAATTACTTGTAACAAAATAACTATCTCCAAGCCTTAAATAAGAATCGTTTAACAACTCTTCATTAGCGCCATTTACAGTTACATTTTTAAAATATCGAATAGCATTATTATAATCTTTTACTTTAAAATAACTGTATCCCAAATTATAATCTATCCTGTTATATTCTGGTACAGAGCTAGCATTAGGGTTATTTTTAAAATTGGTAAATCCAACCAAAGCATCATCAAACTGATTTAAACGATAGGCAGATTCTGCTTTCCAGTATTGAGAACGTGCTTTATAAATAGGGTCTTTTGATTTTTTTAGCGATTTTTTAAAACGTGCTAAGGCTTCATCATATTTATTATCGACAAACAATTCCACTCCGCTGTAATAAGCTACTTTTTGGTAGGTCTCATCACTTGCGTAGCTTGAGTTCTTTTCTAACAACTGCAAGGCTCCTTCAAAATTCTTTGATGTTATATAAGAGTCTACTAATAATTCTTGTAATTCTTCTTGGTGCTCGTCCCTAGGGTATGTATCTAAATAGTTGGTTATTACTTGTGGCACAGGCTCGTAAGCATTCCCTATTTCATAACTTAAACGCGCATAATTTAATAGTGCATCTTTTTCAATATCTGCATTATAGGTCATCTGAGAAGCATTTCTAAAAGCGTTTAATGCCTCTGATTTTTTATCTAATTTTAAGTAACATTCTGCCAAATGGTAATACGCATTTTGTGCTACACTATTGGCTCCTCCAATAATTTTATTGAATTGCCCAATTGCAGATTCAAAATCTCCTTGTTTATAATAACTATAGCCTAACAAGTAATAATCGGTATTGTTAAACCTACCTCGTTTTCCTTTATATTTTTTTAAGTATGGAATTGCTTCATTGTAGTTTTTTAAATTAAAATAACTTTCGCCTATTATTTTATTTAATTCGGAAACTTCCCTCCTATCAGATTTAGGTATTTGCTTTTGAGCCATCTCAATGGCCTTATTAAAATTTCCTAGCTTAAAATTTAAATCCGCTTGGTAATACGATAATTTTTCTTCTAGTAGTTTTGGGTCCGTAATCTCATCAAAGCGTTCATTAGCTTCTTCATAATCATCCTGCTCATAAGCTATATACCCTAAATAGTATTTTGCCTGTGAACCATATTTTTCTGAATTACTTACTTTATTTAAATACGATTCTGCCTCTCTAGGTTTTTTAGACGCATATAATGCATACCCCTTATTAAAATTAAAACGCTCTTCATCACTATTAGATATGGCGGTTTTATCAACCTTTTTATACCATTTTAGTGCATAAGAATACTTGCCTGTCTCAAAATAATAATCACCAACATCCAAAAATGCAGAGTTCCTTTTGGTAGATGTTGGGTAGCGTTCTACAAAATCTTCCATCTGCCTATCTGCACCTCGTTGATTTAAACGTATGGCAGCATTTGCAGCATAATAACTGCTATTCGCTTCGGTTTCGTAGTTATTTGTGGTCTCTTTTACTTTTTCAAAAAGTGACTG
>CAZLUS010000141.1:0-5846 GCA_964562775.1 uncultured Flavobacteriaceae bacterium
AATGAAGCTGCAGCTACAATAGCACCAAAATCATTAAAACGATAGCCATGAATTTCCTGTAAATGTGGATGCTTTTCTAACAGTTTTTTACCTGTCAAACGTCCTAGACTTCTACCTACAACAGATACTTCTAAGCTATGTGTTAAGCGCGTATGTACAAAATCGGTTTTGGAAAGCGGAATAACCTGAGTCTTGTCTTGTAAACTCCTAAACGCAGAAGAAAAAATGACACGGTCATAGTCTACTTCAAATCCTAAACGGGTTTCATCCTGTTTTTTTCGTAATCTTTTATGGGTATCTCCAAAACGTTTTAGAGAAAGTAATTGTTCCCAATTCATATAGTCATTTATATAGTTTGCAAGATACAGTTTTTTAAAAATTCCTTTAATAATAAGGGCTCCCAAAAACTACTTAACATTCTCTTAATGTAATAACCTTTAGCTAACACTTTTACAATACACTTTTAACATACAGCTAACTCGACTTTTACAATGCACTAGTTCTTTTGCAGTGGTATTTAAAAAAACATAATAATACAAAATGAGAAAAATTTTAATCAGCCTATTACTATTAGCAATAACACCGCTAGTAGCACAAGAAACAGGTAGTATTGGAGGTAAGTTAACCGATAAAGATTTTAACAACGAGCCATTGGCTTTTGCTAATATTTTAATTGAAGGAACTACGCTAGGTACAACTTCTGACTTTGATGGGCTTTATGAAATCACAAATTTAGAACCTGGAACCTATACTGTTATTTACAGTTTTTTAGGCTATGAAACTATAACCAAGACAGCTGTTGTGGTAGAATCTGGCCAAACAACAACTATTAATGTAGCATTATCTGGAGCTGCTGGTGTTGAGCTAGAAGAGGTTGTACTAACAGGTAGTACTAAAAAAGATTCTGAAACTGCTTTACTATTAGACCAAAAAAAAGCCAATATTGTAAAAGAGAGTATTGGAGCCCAAGAGCTTTCTTTTAAAGGTATTAGTGATGCTGCAGGAGCAGTAAATAAAATTGCTGGTGTTTCCAAACAAGAAAGCGGCGGTAATGTATACGTAAGAGGTTTAGGTGACCGTTACTTAAATACTACTTATAATGGGCTTCCAGTACCTTCTAATGATATTGAAAAAAAGAATATTGATCTTAATTTATTTGCTTCTGATGTAATACAGAATGTAGGCGTTAGCAAAACCTATGCTGCTAATTTCTATGGTGATTTTTCAGCAGGTAACGTCGACATTACGGGTAAAGAACATACAGGAAACTTCTTTTTAGATATAAATTTAGGTAGTGTTTCTAATACAAATGCATTAGGTACTGACTTTGTTAGAAGTGAAGGTACTGGTTTCTTTGGTTTTTATAATAGATTTGAAAACAATCCTTTTGCAATAATACTATCACACGGTGTTGATGCAGTTGACACAGAAGGTAATTCTGGTTTTACTGGGAGCTTTGCTACCGGTAACTCTTGGAATTTAGGTGATGCTTCTCGGCTAAGTGTTTTTGCAACGGCTTCGTTTGGAAATTCTTTTGAGTTTCGTGAAGGACCTGCAGTTGACTTTACAACAGTAGAAAGATTAAGTTTCCCAAATACAGAACAGTATGAATATTCTAGAAATACTACAGGTTTATTAAATGTAGTATATCGTATAAATGATAAAAGTAAAATTAAGTTTAACTCACTTTTTATTAATGATGCTACTGATAATGTGTCTTTTTTTGGGACACAAGGCTTAGGAAGCAATCGTGATGCAATTCTTGATACTGATCGTGGTTTTTACCAATCAAACGTTCAATTTGATCAAAATTTAATTTTTGTAAACCAACTATTTGGCACAAATACATTAAACGAAAAATTAAAATTAGATTGGGGTGTAGGCTATAATGCAGTTCTAGCTCGTCAACCAGATAGAAGGAGAATTTCTGTAGAACGTTTTGATTTAGAATTGGATAATGACCCAAATACGAATGCATCTTTCTTTAATAACATTTCTTTTGATAATCAACGTTACTTTCAAGACATTAGAGATAACGAATTAAATGCACGAATTAATTTTACCTATACTGGTTCCGAAAATCTAGATTTTAATTTTGGTTACAATGGACGTACTAAAGAGAGAACTTTTGAGAATATCCGTTTTGGTTTAGATTTTATTGAGCCAAATACTCCTGTTGGCGACGTTCGTAGTTTAGATGAGCTTTTTTCAAGAGAAAACTTGGGAACAGTTTTTAATACCGTAGTTTTTAATGCTCTAGATCCACAAAACGGACTTGGCAACACTAACTTACCCGGTCAATTAGAAAACACCTACGAAGGTAATCTTGATGTGCATTCGCTTTATGGTGATGCTGTTTATAAAATAAACGAAAAATTATCAATTATACCTGGTATTCGATTTGAGTTATTTAATCAAGATATTGTCTATGATGTAATTAATTTACCTCCTACCGATCCAGGTGAAAGAGAAGCCGATGAATTTTTCATCTTACCTAGTTTAAACATAAAATATGCATTAAATGAAGATAAAAACCTACGTTTTTCTCTTAGTAGTACTGTTTCAAATCCTGAGTTTAAAGAAGTAGCTCCTTTTGTTTATGAAGATGTTACGCAGCGTATTGGAGGAAACCCAGACCTTTTAAATGACCCTGCATTTTCAAGAATTTACAATCTAGATTTTAAATACGAGTGGTTTATAAAGCCAAGCGAACTTTTATCAATAGCAGCGTTTGCTAAAGCTATTAACGACCCTGTGAATCTTGTGGTAGCAAATGATGCTACAGGCACACAACGTTTCTTTAGAACAGGTGATCAAGCACAAGTACTTGGCCTGGAGTTTGAATTTAGAAAGGCCTTAATTACTAATACTGATGAGCAAAGTATTTTGTCGACAGGAATAAACGCAACCTACACCTATACCAGACAAGACTTAAATGATAGCAATGGTATTTTCTCTACAACCTTTGACAGAGATACTGACGAGTTACAGGGCGCGTCTCCTTTACTTATAAATGCAGACTTTAGTTATAGGCCTACAATTGGAAAATACAAGCCCGTAGCTAATTTGGTGTTCTCTTATTTTTCTGACCGTATAGATGCACTAGGTTCAGGTCAGTTAGGGAATATTATAGAAAAAGCAGTTCCTACTCTTGATTTTGTATTAAAAAACAAGATTAATAGTAATATGGAACTAAATGCAAGTTTTAAAAATCTTTTAAATCCGAATATAGAAAGAATAAGAGAAACTGATGGGGGCGATATCACCTTATCTAGATTCAGAACAGGTCTTAATATCGGATTTCAATTTAAATACAAATTAAAATAATCAGTAACTATTAAATTAATACTCCATGAAAACAAACAAATTTCTTTTAGGCTTTTTATTATCTGCCGTTTTACTAGTAGGCTGCGCATCAGATGATACTGCTGATGTTATTATACAATTTCCTCAAGGTGGAGGTCCCCCAAATCCTACTCCAACAGATACTGAATTAGGAGGAACTCTTTCTGAAAATTTAACCTTAGAAACAGGTATAACGTATACACTTACAAGCGCATTAATAATCCCTGAAGGCATAACATTAACTATTAATCCAGGCGTAGTAGTTCGAGCTACCATTGGAGCCGATGTTTTTGTTGCTGTATTACAAGGGGGGATAATAAATGCAGAAGGAACAGCAGAAAACCCTATTGTATTTACTTCTGACTCTGCTACACCAAATGCTGGTGACTGGGGCGGCCTAATCATTTTAGGAAGAGCTCCTATAAATTCTGTTTCTGGCGGCGATGCTACTTCAACATCAGAGATTGGTGGTTTACCATATGGTGGAAGTCAAGTAGATGATAATTCTGGGATATTAAGATACGTTCGTATCGAGTTTTCGGGTGGCGCAGCTGATGCTTCTTCAGAAAACAATGGTTTCTCTTTCTATGGTGTAGGCAATGGAACTACCATAGAGTTTATTCAAGCATTTGAAGGTAGAGATGATGGTATTGAATTTTTTGGAGGTACTGTAAATGCTACTTATGTATCTGTTGTTGGTTCTCAAGATGATTCTGTAGACTGGACAGAAGGGTATACAGGCACTTTAACTAATGTTTACATAGAACACAGACAGTCACACGATAAAGGTATTGAAGCAGATGGTTTTAATACTGATATAGGGAATAACTCTAATCCTTTATTTTGGTCTGCACCTACCATAAATAATTTAACTATAAACGGAAATGGCTCTACAAATGACAATGAAGCAATTAGACTAAGAGCTGGAACAAGAGCTATTTTTAATAACGTTCTAATTTCTGGTTTTACAGAAGCTTTTGATTTAGATGGCGATGATGTTGAAAGCCCTACAGGAGAAGGTGTTCTTGATGGTGATACAAGAGTTTTTGATATCACTTTTGATGATGTTAGCCTTAATCTACAAAACGATACAGGAGTTATGTTTGACGAAACAGAATTCTTTACAGGCATAGGCAATGGTATTGGCGCAAACTATGCCTCATGGAATGGGGGTTGGACACGCAACTAAAAGATAAATTATGTTTGATTAAGTTATCTTAATTAAATACCATTGAAGACCTTACAGGAGTAAGGTCTTCTTTTTTTGGTGTCTTTTTTTTAACCTTTTTATTACTAACAATTAATTTGAACTTAACGCTAAGTTTACATTATCAACTTTTCTTTGTATAAAATTTAAAATCTGTTGATGAAAAATTTAGTTTTTCTTTGTGCCTTTCTTTTTACAGGCCTTTTATTTTCGCAAAACAATGGCATTATCAAAGGTTCAGTTACCGATGAAGCAATGATGAATGAGCCTATGTTATTTGCTAATATTCAATTAAAAGGTTCTGACACCAGTTACCAAACTAATTTTCATGGTAATTTTGAGATTGCAAACATCAATCCGGGTTCTCATACGCTAATAATTAGTTATGCTGGATATCAAACTAAAGAAATAGATATCGTAGTTAATAAAAATTCTATTTCTACAATAGAAACTGTTTTATCGCCATTGCAAATTAGTTTTGATGCTATTGAAGGATTGGATACTGCTAAAAAAGCAGATACAACTCCGTCAAATTCTAAAGAATAGTAATATTATATAAAAAAAGCGCCCAATTTCTTAGGCGCTTTATGATATCTAAATAGTAAAAGACTTAATTTCTACTTACTATCCCCTTAGTATTTTTAGTGTTGGTTACTGCTGCAATTGTATTATCATTATATTGAACTTCTTTTAAAATACCATTTGCCCAAAACAACCATTTGCCGTTTTTTACTCCATCAACATATGAACCAACAGAAATGGTCTCCCCTTTTTTGTTGAAGCTTATCCACTCACCGTGTAATTTTTTATCGAGATTAAAAGTTCCTTTTTGACTTACCTCTCCATTTGCATGGAAATACGTTGCCTCAATTAAATTGGTTTCTTCATTAAGTTTAACTTCTGGCTCAATCTGAGCATATGATGCTACAGTAATAAAAAGGATTGTTATAAGTAAAATTGCTTTTTTCAAAATAAAAAAAATTTAAAATTCCAAAATCAAAGTTAGGAAATAATTTACATTATGGCAATATTCACTTAACATTAAATTTACATTTAACATGAGAATTATTGATTGTCAGCTATTTATAAATTTTAGTGTTATCAAAATTAAAGATAAATTAATATATAGATTACCTTAAAATGACATCTAACTGTGAAATTCGTAGTGTCTTAAGACAAAATGATTTCATTTTAACGTATTAGTTTTTGTCGACTAGTTTAATTGAAATCCATAGCTGCCTTTGGCCAAGGCAGCTTTTTTTAGCTCTAAATCATTATATTTTATGTATAAAAC
>CAZLUS010000142.1:0-1282 GCA_964562775.1 uncultured Flavobacteriaceae bacterium
CAATTATGAAATTGATAAAACAAGGCTTATATCTCCCTGAATTTGAGCATGATAACTGTGGCGCTGGGTTCATTTGCAGTTTAAAAGGTGAAAAGTCTAATGATATCATTCATAAGGCATTAGAAATTCTTGTTAAACTAGAGCACAGAGGGGCTGTTAGCTCTGATGGAAAGACAGGTGATGGCGCAGGTATTTTAATAGATATTCCTCATGGTTTTTTTAAGTCTGAATGCGATTTTCAACTTCCTAAAGCTGGAGAATATGCTGTTAGTAATGTTTTTTTACCACAGAAAAAAAACCAAAGAGAATTTTGTATTTCTGTTTTTGAAGAAAATATAAAAGAACAAGAGCTAACTTTATTAGGATGGCGAGATGTTCCAGTAAACAAATCTATCCCTGGAAGAATAGCATCAGAGACAGAGCCCTTTGTAAAACAAGTTTTTATAGGCAAAACAGAAGCTTTAGAAGATTTTCAATTTAACCTAAAACTTTTTATAGCAAGAAAAAAAACGGAGCATACCATAACTACTTCTAAATTATCGCAAAGTCAGTTTTTCTATTTCCCTAGTTTATCAACCAAAATAATCATCTTTAAAGGCTTATTAATACCCGAAGATATAAGTCTATACTACAAAGATTTACTAGACCCTAGAGTTATTACCAGACTCGCCTTAGTTCATCAACGTTTCTCCACAAATACTTTTCCTACTTGGGATTTAGCTCAACCCTTCCGTTATATGTGTCATAATGGCGAGATTAACACCTTACGCGGCAATGTTGCCCGTATGCATTCTAGAGAAGAATTAATGCAGAGTGAGTGGTTTGCCAATGATATAAAAAATATATTACCTGTAGTACTTCCTAAAAAATCAGATTCTGCGAGTATGGATATGGTTGTGGAACTACTTTTAATGACAGGGCGTTCTTTACCTGAAGTAATGATGATGCTAGTACCAGAAGCTTGGGAGAAGAATACAGAAATGTCTGAAACCAAACGCGCATTTTACGAGTATAATTCTTGTTTAATGGAACCCTGGGACGGGCCTGCCTCAATTCCTTTTACAGATGGCAATTATATAGGAGCGGTATTAGATAGAAATGGACTTAGACCCTCGCGTTATACTGTAACAAAAGACGGTTATGTTATTATGTCTTCTGAAACAGGAGTAGTTGACATTGCTCCTAAAAACATTGAATTTCATGGTAGGTTAGAGCCAGGAAAAATGTTTTTGGTAAATATGGAAGAAGGCAGAATAATCAATGACGAAGAAATTAAAGAAAG
>CAZLUS010000142.1:1382-5845 GCA_964562775.1 uncultured Flavobacteriaceae bacterium
GATTTAGATAAAATTAAAAACTACGATACTCACCCGGACTATAAAGTGGTTTCTATTCCTATTTTATATGAAGCAGTAAAAGGACATAATGGACTTGAAGAAGCGTTAGAGCATAATTTACAACAAGCAATAAAAGCAATTGATGGTGGTGCTAACATCATTATCCTTTCAGACAGAATGGTGAGTTCAGAAATGGCCGCTATACCAGCTCTATTAGCCTGTTCTTATGTAAATAGTGGTCTAACACGATGCGGAAAAAGATCTAAATTAAGCATCATTATAGAATCTGCAGAACCTAGAGAAGTACATCACTTTGCTTTACTATTTGGTTTTGGTGCGAGCGCTATTAACCCATATTTAGTTAACGAAATAATAGAACAGCAACTTATAGAAAATAATATTTCAGAAATTACTTTTCAAGAAGCCATAAAAAATTACAATAAAGCCGTAGGGAAGGGAATATTGAAAGTGATGAATAAAATTGGGATTTCAACATTAAACTCCTATCGCGGTTCAAGACTATTTGAGTGTATTGGCATCAATAGTAAAGTGGTTGAAAAATATTTTCCAAACACACCTACACGCATACAAGGTATTGGTTTATATGAAATAGAAAAAGAAATTACCAAAAGACATTCCAAAGCTTTTCATACTAAAAAGGTTAGCGCAAATCTAGACCTTGAAATTGGAGGAGAATACAGATGGCGTAGAGATGGCGAAAAGCATATGTTTAATCCATTAAGTGTCGCCAAATTACAGAAAGCGGTGCGCAATAACGAACCCAAAACCTACAAAGAATACGCTAAGCTTGTAAATGAGCAGTCTAAAAATTTAATGACAATTAGAGGCTTATTTGAGTTTTCTAACTACGACCCAATTCCTATTGATGAAGTAGAACCGTGGACAGAAATTGTAAAAAGGTTTAAAACTGGCGCAATGTCTTATGGTAGCATTAGTAAAGAAGCTCATGAGAATTTAGCTATTGCCATGAATAGGATTGGTGGAAAAAGCAATTCTGGCGAAGGTGGCGAGAATGCAGAACGATTTTATAAAAATGAATCAGGTGATTGGAAAAATAGTGCTATAAAACAAGTAGCATCTGGTCGTTTTGGTGTTACTTCAAATTACCTTTCTAATGCAAAAGAGATTCAAATAAAAATGGCTCAGGGAGCAAAACCCGGTGAGGGCGGACAATTACCAGGCCCTAAAGTGAATCCTTCTATTGCTAAAACAAGAAACTCTACACCTTATGTTGGTTTAATTTCTCCACCACCACATCATGATATTTATTCAATTGAAGACTTATCGCAACTTATTTTCGACTTAAAATCTGCAAATAGAGAGGCCAGAATAAATGTAAAATTAGTTTCAGAAGTTGGCGTAGGCACAGTAGCTGCTGGGGTAGCTAAAGCTAAAGCAGATGTTATCTTAGTTTCTGGATTTGATGGCGGAACAGGAGCATCGCCACTTACATCATTAAAACATGCGGGTTTACCATGGGAACTAGGAATTGCCGAAGCGCAGCAAACCCTAGTTATGAATGACTTAAGAAATAGAATTGTTTTAGAATGCGACGGTCAATTAAAAACTGGTCGTGATGTAGCTATTGCTTGCTTATTAGGTGCCGAAGAGTTTGGCTTTGCTACCGCTCCATTAGTAGCTTCTGGTTGTGTTATGATGCGCGTTTGCCATTTAAATACATGCCCTGTAGGGATTGCAACACAAAATCCTGAATTACGTAAAAAGTTTAAAGGAAAACCAGAACACGTAGTCAACTATATGTATTTTATAGCGCAAGAGTTACGTGAAATTATGGCAAAATTAGGTTTTAAAACTATTAATGAAATGGTTGGACAAGTTCAGAAATTAGATAGAAAAAAAGCCATTAATCATTACAAAGCATCAGGAATAGATTTAACTCCAATTTTACATCAAGTAGATGTCCCAGCAGGAACAAAATTTTATAACACTCAAAAGCAAGAACACAATGTATCTAAATCCATTGAGTTTGATATCATTGCTAAAGCAAATCCATCCTTATTTAGAAAAGAAAAACTAACATTAGACTTCCCTATTAAAAATACCGACAGAGCCATTGGCGCAATTTTAAGTAATGAAATATCTAAAGTTTATGGTGCTCAGGGACTCCCTATTAATACTTTAAAAATAAACTTCACTGGTTCTGCTGGGCAAAGCTTTGGCGCTTTTGCCACAAGAGGCCTTACCCTTATTGTAAACGGAAACACGAATGACTACCTAGGCAAAGGGCTTTCTGGAGCTAAACTAGTTGTAAAAGTTCCTGAAAATTCTACCATTATACCGCAAGATAATGTTATAACGGGTAATGTAACATTATACGGAGCTACTGCTGGCAGAGCTTATATTAATGGTAAGGCTGGAGAACGTTTTTGCGTACGTAACTCAGGAGCTAAAGCAGTAGTAGAAGGCATTGGGGACCATGGGTGCGAATATATGACAGGAGGAGTTGCAGTTATTCTTGGCGAAGTGGGTAGAAATTTTGGTGCAGGTATGAGTGGAGGTATTGCCTTTGTATTAGACCAAAAAAACACCTTTAAAAAGCAATACGTTTCTCAAGGTTTAAACCTACTTAAAGTTAATGAAGACAAAGATATTAAGCAATTAAAAGATTTAATTGAAAGCCATTACAATTCTACTTTAAGCCCACTTGCACAACGCATTTTAGAAAAATGGGAGGATTATCTACCAAAGTTTATTAAGGTTTTACCAGAAGAGTACAGAAAAGCCTTAATACGTTTAGAAAAAGAAAAAATGGAAGCTTTATAATAAAAAAATGGGAAAGACTACAGGTTTTATGGAATATGAGCGTAAGGATGAAGCTTATATTAAACCAAAAGAAAGAATTAAAAACTACAACGAGTTTACTAAGCCTCTTAAAGAAAGTGAACTTAAAAACCAAGGTGCACGCTGTATGGACTGTGGTATCCCTTTTTGTCATAGCGGTTGTCCTCTTGGGAATTTAATTCCCGATTTTAATGATGCTGTTTACCAAGGAAAATGGGAGAAAGCGACAGAGATATTACACGCCACCAATAACTTTCCTGAATTTACTGGAAGGCTATGCCCTGCTCCTTGCGAAGAAGCATGTGTTTTAGGCATAAATGAAGACCCCGTATCTATTGAAAATATTGAAAAGAATATAGTAGAAACTGCATTTAAAAATAATTGGATTAAACCCAATTCACCATTAAAAAGAACGAATAAAAAAATAGCTGTAATAGGCTCTGGTCCTGCCGGACTGGCTACTGCACAGCAATTAAATCGTGTTGGGCATAATGTAATGGTATTTGAGAGGGATGAAAAAATCGGAGGGCTTTTACGCTATGGCATTCCCGATTTTAAAATGGAAAAAAATATTATCGATAGACGTTTAAAAATATTGAAAGCCGAAGGCATTAAGTTTAAAACTAATATTCATATAGGCATTGATATAAAAGCTGAAAAATTAAAAGATGATTTTGATGCGGTTGTCCTTTGCTGTGGTGCAACTATACGCCGTAACCTACCTATACCTGGGTCAGATTTAAATGGCGTTGTTCAAGCTATGGATTTTTTACATCAAAACAACCGTAGAGTTGATGGGGTTAAAAAATTTAAAAACGAACTACTAGCAACAGATAAAGATGTTATAGTAATTGGGGGTGGCGATACAGGTTCAGATTGTATTGGAACTTCAATAAGGCATGGTGCTAAATCTGTTTCTAATTTTGAGATTATGCCCATGGCCAATGAAGCCCGACCAGAAAACCAACCTTGGCCATTTTGGCCTATGCGTTTGCGTACAAGCTCTTCACATAAAGAAGGAGCTGAACGTTTTTTTAGTATATCTACCAAAAAATTTATTGGTGATGCTAAAGGAAATCTTACTAGCCTTATAACCTCAGAGGTAGAATGGGAAATCGTTAAAGGGAAAAGACCTAATCTTAAAGAAGTTCCTAATACTGAAAAAGAATGGAAATGTGATTTAGCCTTGCTTGCATTAGGTTTTACAGGTACAGAAACTACTTTAGCAGACCAATTTGGTTTACAAATGGATGCACGTACTAACATAAAAGCTTCTGAAAGTAATTATAAAACAAATATTGATGGTGTTTTTGTAGCCGGAGATCAACGTAGAGGACAATCTTTAATAGTTTGGGCCATCTCTGAAGGTCGCCAAGCAGCACATCATATTGACACCTATTTAATGGGCAAGTCCAATTTACCTTTAAAAGGCGAAGGAGATTTGCCTAGAGTTTAATTTTTTTATTTGAGTTAGTCTGAAAAGAGTAAGTTGTAACGATCTACTCTTTTTTTCTAGAAGATAGTAAAATAAAAAAGCCCTTTTACAAATGTAAAAGGGCTTAAAACACTGAAACGAGTTCAGTGCAAAGAAGGCGGTGACCTACTCTCCCACTTGGTGTAGCAGTACCATCGGCGCAAAC
>CAZLUS010000143.1:0-5758 GCA_964562775.1 uncultured Flavobacteriaceae bacterium
CACTAATGATATAATAGTAGGTGCCAGAAGGTAATTCTCCTGCTGATCCAAAAGATCCGCTTGGAGCAAAACCAACCCAATCGTTTTGATAGTCTGCAGCTTCAAATAGCGATGTTTATTTGTACTATGCTATCTCTAACAATAAATGATTATTTTTACTCTAGTTTAAATGCAAAAAATGAGTTCAAAAAAAGGAAAAGTAGAAGAAACAATACAAGACAAATTATTAGATGATAGAAAAATCTTTTTATGGGGAATGGTAGATGATGAATCTGCTAAACATGTTATAGACAGACTATTATATCTAGATATGTTAAGTACTAAAGAAATACAATTAATCATCAATAGTCCTGGAGGTTACGTTACTTCTGGTTTTGCTATGTATGATACTATTAAGCAAATTAAAAGTCCAGTTTCTACAGTATGTTCAGGTTTAGCAGCTTCTATGGGCTCTATTTTACTTTCTGTAGGTGAAAAGGGGAGAAGGTTTATTCAGCCTCACGCCAGAGTTATGATTCACCAACCCAGTGGTGGTGCTCGTGGACAGGCTTCTAATATTGAGATTCAAGCTAAAGAGATTATTAAAACAAAAGAATTAGGCGCTAAAATATTAGCAGATAATTGTGGGCAAGATTTTGATAAAGTGATGAAAGATTTTGATAGAGATTACTGGATGGGAGCAGAAGAGTCTGTAAAATATGGGATTGTTGATGGTATTTTAGAGTAGCAAAATCATAAGTTAATAAAAATCAAAAGTCCTTTACATTTTATTGTAAAGGACTTTTTATATATAGACGCTCTCGCGGAAAATTTATAGATATACGTTTTAAGTCGCAATATAGACGTTAGCTTTTTGTTAATAAGAGTTAAACCTATATAGATTGCTAATAATAGGAACTGTTCTTTAGCATACCGATACATAAAAAAACCATCCTTTTTGAGGATGGTTTTTTTATATTTTAAATAAGAATATAATGTTAGAGCTTTTTAAATAACTTTTGCATTTTAGTATATTCTTCATCAGCTAGCGTAGAATCTACTAATATGCGACCACTATGTTCATCTGTTATTATTTTTTTACGGGAAGCAATCTCTACTTGTACTTGAGGCGGTATAGTAAAAAACGAACCTCCAGAAGCACCACGCTCAATAGGTACTACAGCTAAACCGTTTTTTACATTACTACGAATACGTTTATACGCTTTTATAAGGCGCTCTTCAATTTTGTTTTCAAACTCTTCAGATTTTTTAAGTAACGCTTTTTCTTCTTTTTCTGTCTCAGCTAAAATTGCATTAAGTTCTCCTTTTTTATGCTTTAGATGCGCTTCTCTTTCACTAAGTTTTTCTTTAGTTTCCGCTATTACCTCTTTCTTCTGTTCAATTTGAGCCTTAAATTCTTTTATATTTTTTTCTGCAAGCTGTATTTCTAATTCTTGAAATTCAACCTCTTTTGTTAAAGAATTAAATTCGCGACTATTACGCACATTTTTTTGCTGCTCTGCGTATTTCTTAATTAGCACTTTAGATTCTTCTATAAGATTCTTTTTTGCAGTTATTTCGAAATTAACAGTTTCTACATCTGTTTTTAGCTTATCCATTCTTGTTTTTAAACCAAGAACATCATCTTCTAAATCTTCAACCTCAATGGGTAATTCTCCGCGTACATTTTTTATTTCATCAACTCTAGAGTCAATCAATTGCAAATCGTATAATGCACGTAATCTATCTTCTACAGTTGTTTCTTTTTTTTTCGCCATATGTTTTAAAAATACTTAATAGGATTAGTAATACTTTCCGATAAAGTGACCGCAAAATTAGGAATTTTTTTTGTAAGAAAGTCAACCAATAAGTTTTTTGTAAACTGCTCACTTTCAAAGTGCCCAATATCTGCTATAATTAGCTGGTTTTCAGCCTCATAAAATTGATGGTATTTTACATCTGCAGTTATAAAAACATCTGCCTTAGCAGCCTTAGCAGCTGCAATAGCAAAAGCACCGCTACCCCCCAGAACAGCTACTGTTTTTATTTTTTTATTTAAAAAGGAAGAGTGTCGTATTCCTTTAGCTTCCATTTTATTTTTTAGATGATTAAAAAAGTCTATTTCATCCATTTCTTCTTTTAATTCACCAACCATGCCCATTCCAATATTTTGATTGGTATTGTCTAATGTTATAATTTCATAAGAAACCTCTTCATAAGGATGATTTTTAAATAATGCAGCTAAAACCTTTGATTCATTTTTACTGGTGAAGGTTAAATTAAGTTGTATTTCATTTTCAAAATGAGTTTTTCCTATTTCTCCTAGGGTTGGATTTGCCCTATTATTTGCTCTAAAACTGCCTATGCCTTCTGTGCTAAAACTGCAATGCGTATAATTGCCAATTTCACCTGCACCTGCAGTAAAAAGAGCATTTTTTAAACTTTCAACATTGGATTTTGGCACATAAGTAGTTAATTTTTTTATGGTGCCTTTTTTAGGTATAAGAATGCGAGGATTGTTAATCCCTAGTACAGCACAAATTTTTGCATTTACCCCAATAGGACTATTATCTAATGCTGTGTGCATACTATAGATTGCTATTTTATGGCTTATAGCTTTTAGAATTACACGTTCTACGTAGTTTTTACCTGCTATTTTTTTTAATCCATTAAAAATAATTGGGTGAAAACTAACGATGAGATTACATTTTTTTGCGATGGCTTCATCAACAACATTTTCTAAAGTATCTAGCGTAACTAATATTCCATTAACTTTTTGCTCACTAGAACCTACTAAAAGCCCCACATTGTCAAAATCTTCGGCATAATCTAATGGAGATAGTTCTTCAAGTATTTTAGTAATATCATTTACGGTCATTATAACTATTTTTTATTGTCTAAAGATAAAATATTATAAATTCGCTTAGATGCAACTTTTACGTAAAATCGCTTTTCCGTTTTCTTTACTCTATGGTTTGGTAGTATACCTACGTAATTTATGTTATGATAAAGGTATTTTTAAGTCAAACTCTTTTAAAACGCCTATAGTTTGTATTGGTAATTTAAGTGTTGGTGGTACGGGTAAAACACCAATGATTGCTTTTTTATTAAATATATTTAAAGGTGATTATAAAGTTGCAGTATTAAGTAGAGGCTATAGAAGAAAAACAAAAGGATTTTTATTAGCTACTAAAAATTCTACGGTAGCAGAATTAGGAGATGAACCTTTTCAACTTTACTCCAAATATAAAAACATAACTCTTGCTGTTGATGCTAACCGTAGTAATGGTATTAAGAATCTTGAAAATTTAGTAAAACCAGAACTAATTTTTCTAGACGATGCTTTTCAACACCGAAAAGTAAAACCAAGTATAGCCATACTTTTAACTACCTTTTCTAAGCCATATTTTAACGATTGCTATTTGCCTACAGGAGATTTAAGGGATAGTAAAAAAGAAGCTCATAGAGCCGCATTAATAATTGTTACTAAATGCCCAGATAGTATTACTAAAAGGGATAAGGAACGGATTATTAGCCTAATTAATCCAAAGAAATACCAGAAAGTTTTGTTTAGCAAATTAGCCTATGATAATCATTTAATAGGTGTTGATAAAAAAATACCACTTACAGATTTAGATAAAAAGCCTTTCTCGCTCGTTACAGGCATAGCTAATCCAGAGCCTTTAGTAGCCTATTTAAAATCTATACATCTATCTTTTAAGCACTTTGAGTTTCCTGACCATTATTTTTTTAAAGAAAGTGACATTGCTAAGTTTTCTAAAAATGAAATAATAATTACTACAGAAAAGGATTTTGCAAAACTGAAAGGGATAGCTAAAAATGTATTCTATTTAGGCGTAAAACACGATTTTTTTGATGACGGGGAACTAGAATTAAGGAAAGCTATTAAAAGTATTCTAATTAAGCCTCAGGGTCATTTTTAAAGATGTTTTCACCAATTTTTTGGTAAAATACTTCTGGTTTAAAGGGTTTTGTAACCACGTCGCTACAACCAGCAGCATAAAAACTCTCTACACTATCATCCATAGAAATTGCTGTTAGCGCAATAATAGGAACTTCTTTATTGAATTTTCGTATTTCTATGGTAGCCTCTTCACCACCCATACCAGGCATATGAATATCCATTAAAATGGCATCATATTTTTTTTCTTTTGCAGCATCAATAGCTTCAAAACCATTATTTGCTATATCGCAAGTAATTTCTTTTTTGGTAAGCATCTTTTTAGTAATGACTTGATTAATTTTATTGTCTTCAACAATAAGAATGTTTAGACCTTTAAAATTAAAATCTTCTTTTGCCATTTCAAAAGTAATATCTGCTATGGCAGTGTCTTGGTAATCTAATTCTAGTTCAAAAAAGAAAGAACTACCCACATTAAGTTCACTTTTTAATTCAATGGTACTATTAAACAAGCCTAATAAGCTCTTAACGATTGCTAGACCAAGGCCAGTTCCGCCATATTCTCTATTTATTTGAACAGACCCTTGTTCAAAACTATCGAAAATATTTTTTTGTTTCTCTTCTGAAATACCTATTCCATTATCACGAACTTCAAAATATACTTTGATTTTATTATCGCCTTTTTCTTTAAGCTTTGCAATTACATCTACTTGACCATTTTCTGTAAATTTTATGGCATTGCCTATAAGATTCATGATAATTTGAGAGAACTTAACTGGGTCTCCTGTTATATGTATTGGAATGTCACTATCATAATCAAGTACAATTTTTGAGTTTTGCTCTTTTGCCTTTTGATGGAGTGTGTCAATTACGTCTGTAATAACGCTTTTTAATTTAAACTCAACATTTAAAGTTTCTAATTTTTCAGCATCTATCTTATTTATTTGAAGAATATCATTAATAAAATTTAAGAGGTATTCTCCAGAGAATTTTAAAGATTTTAAATGTTCTTTTTGGTGTTCAGCTGGGTTTTCGTCTAATAGCAAATGTGTTAGTCCCGTAACGGCATATAAAGGTGTTCGTAACTCGTGGGTAACCGTAGATAAAAAACTAGCTTTAGCTTTCATTGCCATAACGGCAGAATCTCTAGCTGTTTCTAATTCTTTGTTTTTGGTTTTTAATAGATCATTTGTTTTTAATTTAATGTGGTTATTTCTTTGTAGTGTAAATGCAAGTAAAGAAATGATTACTAGAAATACAGAAGTTAATATTGCTGTTATTTCGGATCTATTTTTAGAAGCGCTAAGCTCTTCATTTTGATCGCTTAGACGTTTTATTTCATCTGTTTTAAAATCATTGGTAAACTTGTCTGCAATACTAGTTTCAAGTTTTAGTTTTTCTATATTAAAAAGAGAGTCTTTTATTCTTACTAGATTTTTGTTATAAATTATTGCTTTGTTGTAGGTTTTTAAATCATAGTAAACTTTAGCTAAAAATTCATTCGCAATAAGTACTTCTCTAAAAAAATTATTTTTAGTTGCAAGTAGTAGAGCAGCCTCAGCGTGTTTTGCACTCTTTTCTAAATAGCCTTGTTTAAAATGTAGCTCTGCTAAACTTAGATTTGATTTTGTAGCCAGATAGATACGTTCGTCAAGATCAGAGTTTACTAATAATGCGTTTAATTTAGTTTTTGCTTCTTCGTATTTTTCTAGATTGATGTAAATTTTAGCTTCGGCTAGTTGAATATGATTTGTTAAATTTTTATTGTTACTTAATAGTTTGGCTTCGTCTAACAATTTTTTAGCCTGAAAGTTATTATTCTCTCGATATAGAATGGTAGCATCTATAAGTTTTTGC
>CAZLUS010000144.1:0-5755 GCA_964562775.1 uncultured Flavobacteriaceae bacterium
GAATAAAGGTCCAAGTCGAAAATGGTACGACCCAAACATTCTAAAAGAGTTTGATAAAAAATACACCAAAAACAATTAATGCTCAACAGCTTCCCCCGCTCCACTAGGTATTCTAATATTTTCTACGATTTCTTGTACCTCTACTGGTGGCGGCGCTGTAAAACGTGAAATTATAATCGCAATAGCAAAATTTACAAGCATCCCAACCGTTCCAAAACCTTCTGGAGAAATACCAAACCACCAATCATTTTCGGTACTGGTTTCTGGATTACCAATCCAACCAAGTCTAAAACGAGCGATATAATATGAAGTAATTGCTAAACCAACAATCATTCCTGTTATAGCACCTTCTCTATTCATTCGTTTACTAAAAATACCCATTACAATGGCAGGGAAGAACGATGAAGCCGCTAACCCAAAAGCTAGTGCAACAACCGAAGCTACAAAACCGGGTGGATTGACACCAAAATAACCCGCTACAACTACAGCAAAAAGTGAAGATATTCTAGCAATTAGTAATTCTTTTTTATCAGAAATATTAGGAGCAAATTGCTTTTTAATCAAATCATGCGAAATTGAGGTTGAGATTACCAATAATAGACCTGCTGCAGTTGACAGAGCAGCAGCTAGACCTCCAGCGGCAACCAAAGCAATAATCCAATTAGGTAGGCCTGCAATTTCAGGGTTTGCTAAAACTGTGATGTCCCGATCAACGTATAGTTCGTTCCGTGTAGCACTTGAGTTTATAATTAATCGTTGTCCCACACTACCTCTTATTTCTGAAAATAATGGTTTTTTACCTTCAATAGCTGAACCAGGTAAATATTGAATTTTCCCATCTCCGTTTTTGTCCGTCCAAGCAATAAGTCCTGTTTCTTCCCATTTGGTAAACCAATCTGGAATATCTTTATATGGAGTGTCTTGGACAGTTTCCATTAAGTTAGTTCGTGCAAATACAGCAATAGCTGGTGCTGTAGTATATAAGATAGCTATAAATAATAGAGCATATCCTGCTGATTTACGAGCATCTTTTACTTTAGGCACCGTAAAAAATCGAATAATAACGTGTGGTAAACCAGCCGTGCCTAACATTAGCGCAGCTGTTATAAAAAAAACATCTGTTGTAGACTTAGTACCATCTGTATATGCGGTAAAACCTAGGTCAGTCATTAAACCATCGAGTTTGTCTAAAAGGTATACGCCATCGCTACCTGCGGAACCCATACCTAGTTGCGGTACTGGATTCCCTGTAGCCATAAGTGATATAAAAATAGCTGGTACCATAAAAGCAAATATCAAGACACAATACTGGGCAACTTGTGTATAGGTGATACCCTTCATTCCGCCTAAAAAAGCATAGAATAAAACTACTGCCATTCCTATATACACACCCGTATTTACCTCAACATCCAAAAAGCGAGAAAAAACTACCCCAACACCACGCATTTGTCCTGCCACATAGGTAAAAGAAACAAAGAGTGCTGCGACGACCGCAACTGTTCGTGCAAGATTAGAATAATACCTATCTCCAATAAAATCTGGTACCGTAAACTTTCCAAATTTTCGTAGATATGGTGCCAATAATAAGGCTAATAAAACATAACCGCCTGTCCAGCCCATTAGATATACCGAACCATCATAACCCGAAAAAGCTATAATACCTGCCATACCCAAAAATGAGGCTGCTGACATCCAATCTGCTGCAGTGGCTAGCCCATTTGCTAAAGGAGACACTCCACCGCCAGCCACATAAAATTCTTTAGTAGAACTGGCTCTAGACCAAATGGCAATACCAATATATAATGCAAAAGTGAATCCTACGATAATAAATGTCCATGTTTGGATTCCCATAGCCTATTCGTTTACACTGTATTTTTTGTCCAACTTATTCATCAACTTTACATAAACAAAAATGAGTATTACAAAAACATAAATTGAACCTTGTTGTGCAAACCAAAAGCCTAATTTAAAACCACCTAACCGAATTGTATTTAATTCATCCACGAATAGAATTCCAAATCCATAAGAAACTACAAACCAAATAAAAAGGAGAATAGCAAGGTATTTTAGATTTTCTCTCCAGTATTTTTTGCGTTGGGTTGGATTCATAATGATTGGTTATTTGATGAAAGATATAAAAATCAAAAATAATCATGGAAAAAGATGCTTCAACAAGTTAAGCATGACTGGTATAGCAAAGAAATACTATACATTAAGAAATAGAACTCAAATAAGCAGCCGTATTCTCCCCTATCCGCTCTTGAATACTAGAAATATCGCCTTTTATAAAAGCTTCACCCATAATACTCTCGTACAATTCTATATAGCGCTCAGAAACAGATAGTATATATTCATCACTCATTTCAGGTACAGTTTGCCCTTCCAATCCTTGAAAACCATTAGAAATTAGCCATTGGCGTACAAACTCTTTAGAGAGTTGTTTTTGAGCTTCGCCTCGTTCTTGTCTTTCTTGATAGCCATCGGCATAAAAATAACGTGAAGAATCGGGCGTGTGTATTTCGTCTATTAAAACAATTTCTCCTTCTTGTGTTTTTCCAAATTCGTATTTAGTATCTACAAGGATTAATCCTCGCTTTGCCGCTAATTCGGTGCCGCGTTGAAACAAAGCGTGAGTATACGCTTCTAATACTTTATAATCTTCTTTAGAAACAATTCCTCTTTTTAAAATATCGGCCTTAGAAATATCCTCATCATGATCTCCTTTTTCGGCTTTTGTTGCAGGTGTAATAATTGGAGAGGGAAATTTATCATTTTCTTTCATTCCCTCTGGCATAGGTTCTCCACAAAGTATGCGTCTCCCTGCTTTATACTCTCTTGCAGCATGACCAGACATATAGCCTCTTATCACCATTTCCACCTTAAAAGGTTCACATGCTTTACCCACCGCAACATTAGGATCTGGAGTTGCCAATAACCAATTGGGTACAATATCTGCCGTAGCTTGCATCATTTTTGTTGCAATCTGGTTTAAAATTTGACCTTTGTAAGGAATACCCTTTGGCATTACCACATCAAAGGCAGAAAGACGGTCTGTAGCAACCATCACCAAAATAGCATTATCTATTGTATATACTTCTCTTACTTTTCCTTTGTAGACTCCTTTTTGACCTACAAACTTAAAATTAGTATCCATTATCGTATTTGGCATGCTACTTAGTTTTGGTGTTCAATATTTTTATAGGCATCAATAACTTTTTTAACGAGTTTATGACGTATAACATCTTTATCATCTAGGTAAATAATACTAATACCCTCAGTACTCTTTAATACCAATAAAGCTTCTTTTAGTCCAGATATAACACGACGTGGTAAATCTATCTGTCCGGGGTCGCCTGTTATTAAAAATTTGGCATTTTTACCCATACGTGTTAAAAACATTTTCATTTGTGCATGGGTAGTATTCTGCGCTTCATCTAAAATTACAAAAGCATTATCTAATGTACGACCACGCATAAATGCCATAGGAGCTATTTGTATGGTGCCATCTTCTATGTATTTTTCTAATTTCTCTGGGGCAATCATATCTCTAAGCGCATCATACAAAGGTTGCATGTATGGGTCTAGTTTTTCTTTTAAATCGCCAGGTAAAAAACCCAAATTTTCTCCAGCTTCTACTGCGGGTCGTGTTAAAATGATTTTTCGAACTTGTTTTTCTTTTAACGCCTTTACAGCCAGAGCTACACCTGTATAAGTCTTTCCCGTACCTGCAGGGCCAATAGCAAAAACCATATCATCCTTTTTAGTAGCATCAACTAACCTACGCTGATTTGCCGTTTGCGCTTTTATTAACCTACCACTAACACCATGAACCAAAACTTCTCCGCTAGATTTAGAAGATTTTTCTTCTTTTCCATTACTGGTTAATACCCGTTCTATTGCATTTTCATCCAATTTATTATACTTAAT
The DNA here is from genome assembly GCA_964562775.1 of uncultured Flavobacteriaceae bacterium. Lineage (GTDB taxonomy): Bacteria > Bacteroidota > Bacteroidia > Flavobacteriales > Flavobacteriaceae > Croceitalea. Next base: position 3,928 of record CAZLUS010000144.1, read on the forward strand.
AAAGTGTGCCGTAAGCATGGTAAAACGCTTATCGAACTCTTCTAAAAGCTCATCATCTCCGTAAACTTTAATTTTACTACCACGAGCTACAATTTTAAGTTTAGGAAAGTATTTTTTTAGTAATTGAATATTTTCATTCTGCTGCCCAAAAAAATCGCGAGGGCTAATTTCGGTGAGTTCTAATACAAGTTCGTTCAAAGAAATTTAACTATTTACAGGTTTGTGGAATTTAGTAAAACATTGCGCATTGTTTTTGCTTAATTTTACTGTTTTATTTACTTAGACAAACATAATTAAAAAAGGCTTTTCTAAGGCAAAAACATATTAACAGACTGCATGGCAATTATTACTTTAACAACGGATTTTGGGTATAAAGACCATTTTGTTGCTGCCATTAAAGGAAGTATCTTAAAAGAAATACAAGATGTAACTATTGTTGATATTTCTCATGCTATTTCGCCTTTAGACATAAGAGAATGTGCTTATATATTAAAGAATGCGTATTCTCATTTTCCTAAAGAAACTATACATATAGTGGGTATGGATTCTGAAGAATCTGTAGAAAACGAACATTTAATTGTACAAATAGACGGGCATTATTTTATTGGTGCTAATAATGGTGTACTATCATTAGTAGCTCAAGAATTAAACATAGAAAGTGTTTCGTTAATAACGATACCCAATGTCGCTATTACTTCTTTTCCTGTTTTAGAGGTCTTTGTTAAAGTTGCATGCCACCTTGCTAGAGGCGGTAAAATTGGGGTTGTAAGTGAACCTTTTAAAGGGCTTAAAGATGTAAAAGAATTAAAACCTCGTATTACCAATGATGGAAAAACTATTGTTGGTAATGTAATTTATATTGACAATTATGGTAATGCCGTTACCAACATATCTAAAAGCTTATTTGAAGCCTATAGAAATGGAAGAGATTTTGAAATTGTAGCGCGAAGACAAAAAATAAAAACCATTCATAAAAGCTATAATGGTATCATAAACTACCAACTGCCAGTAGCGCAACGAAAAGGACCAAGTGATACCCTTGCAATTTTTAATACAGCAGGATACATAGAAATCGCTATTTATAGAAGTGATTTAAATTCTGTGGGGGGCGCCTCTACCCTATTAGGACTTGCAAATGATGCCGTAATAACAATAAACTTTTTATAAATGTTAGTGAGAATTGTAAAATTGACATTTAAAACAGAAAATATTTCTAGCTTTGAAAACGTGTTCAAAGAAACCAAGCAACATATTAGAAATTTTAAAGGCTGTTCTTTTCTTGAGTTGTATCAAGAAAAAGAAAAACCAAATGTGTTTTTTACATACAGTTATTGGGATAATGAGGAAGCACTAGAAAAATATAGGAATTCCGATTTTTTTAAAGCGGTTTGGAGTAAAACAAAAGTTTTATTTGATGCCAAACCAGAAGCATGGAGCCTTACTAAAAAAGCTACTTTGAATTAATACTATGCTAGCAATTTTTAAAAAAGAAATACGATCTTTTTTTACCTCTTCTATTGGGTATTTAATACTAGGTTTGTTTTTACTACTAAATGGATTATTCCTTTGGGTTTTTAAAGGCGAATTCAACATATTTAATTATGGCTTTGCCGATTTAAGCAAATTCTTTTTACTAGCACCTTGGGTGTTCTTATTTTTAATTCCGGCTATTTCTATGAAAAGCTTTTCCGAAGAACGAAAGCTAGGCACTTTAGAGCTGCTTTTAATTAAACCAACATCAATATCTAAAATAGTATTAGGCAAGTTTTTGGGCGTTTTTGTACTTTGTGTTTTAGCTATTTTACCAACCTTAATATATGTATATGCT
>CAZLUS010000145.1:0-5709 GCA_964562775.1 uncultured Flavobacteriaceae bacterium
AACTGCAAATGAACCCAGCGCCACAGTTATCATGCTCAAATTCAGGGAGATATAGTCCTTGTTTTTTTAATTTCATAATTGAGGTATTTCCTCAAAAATAGAATAATCATTAAATAATTTATTGTATTTTATAATTATTACAATAAAATAATCAGTATGTATATAAAAATGTTAAAAAATTCCTATTTTAAAAATTATAGCCTATCCATATTGATAAAATGAAAATTTTAGACACTAAAAAAACAAGGTGCTATCAAGGAGACGACTTTTGTAATATAAATAGTAGGGATCTGTAATCTATTCCACTCTCTTTTTGGAATTAGATAGGTGATTTAATGATTAGAACTTTGGCGTACGGCAGTTATTTTTGCAAGTATTTGCTGTAACATGACCGTAATTTCTTTTGTTTTTTCTAGCCCATAAGTAGTGCTGTATCTATTTGAGCATTTGCGAAAACTGATATACAGCCTATGAATACTGTAAATAGTATTTTCATTTTTATCATTTTAGTATAACTAATAACTTAAAACAATAAAGAATTACTGCACAAAATATAGTAAAAAGGCTATCTTAATTTTTAAGGATACTTCTTGAAATTACAATTTTTTGTATTTCAGAAGTGCCTTCATAAATCTGAGTGATTTTAGCATCTCGCATCATACGCTCAACATGATAGTCTTTTACAAAGCCATTGCCTCCATGTATTTGAACAGCCTCAGTAGCAACTTCCATGGCAGTCTCTGCTGCATATAGTTTTGCCATAGCACCAGATAATGTGTAATCATTACCATTGTCTTTGTCCCATGCAGCTTTATAAACCAAATGACGTGCCGCTTGAATTTTAGTGTGCATATCTGCTAATTTAAAAGCAATTGCTTGGTGATTAGCTATTTCAGTACCAAAAGCTTTTCGCTCTTTAGAATATTTTAATGCCAATTCGTAAGCGCCAGCTGCAATACCTAATGCTTGTGCAGCAATACCTATTCTACCACCAGCAAGTGTTTTCATGGCAAACTTAAATCCAAAACCATCTTCACCAATTCTATTTTCTTTAGGCACTTTTACGTCATTAAATAGCAGTGAGTGTGTATCACTACTTCTAATTCCTAATTTATTTTCTTTTGGGCCAATTTCAAAACCGGGCATTCCTTTTTCCACTATTAAAGCGTTAATGCCTTTGTGTCCTTTTTCGGCATCAGTTTGTGCAATAACTAAATAAGTTTCAGCAGAATTACCATTAGTAATCCAGTTTTTAGTGCCATTTAAAACGTAATGGTCGCCTTTGTCAATAGCTGTTGTTTTTTGAGAAGTGGCATCACTACCTGCTTCAGGCTCAGATAAACAAAAGGCACCAATAGCTTCACCAGATGTTAATCGAGTCAAATATTTTTCTTTTTGGGCTTCATTTCCAAAGGTTTCTAAACCCCAGCATACTAGAGAATTGTTTACAGAAACAATAACAGAACAAGAAGCATCAACTTTAGAAAGTTCTTCCATCACAAGAACATATGATAATGTGTCTAATCCACTACCTCCGTATTTAGAATCTACCATCATTCCTAAAAAACCCAATTCTCCCATTTTTTTTACCTGTTCAGTTGGGAATTTTTGGGCATCATCACGTTCAATAATACCAGTTTTTAACTCATTTTGCGCAAAGTCTCTTGCAGCTTCCTGTATCATTAATTGTTCTTCTGAAAGGGTAAAGTCCATGTTGTTGAGAATAAATTAAAAATATGTTACAAATATATAAGTAAACTAATTATATTACGTGTAATATAGGGAATAAGTAAGAATAATTTAAAATTCGAAAAAATAAAATCTAATTAAAAAAGCTTAGAGTCAATTCTTATATTTAACGTCTGATAAAATATAAATAATGTTAGTATTAACAATTTAAAAAAGTAAACCCCGAGTATTTTATACAAAAGGATATTAAAAACAAAAATAAATAATGGAGACTATAATTATAATCGTTTTTCTTGCTGGTTATTTGGCAATTACCTTAGAGCATAACTTAAAAATAGATAAACTTATTCCTGCTTTGGCAATGATGGCTTTACTTTGGGCTATAATTGCATTAGCACATTTAGATGTATTTGAGGTAAATGCAGAGCTTAAAAAATTAGAACCTACACATTTAGAAGAAATACTATTGCATCATTTAGGAAAAACAGCCGAAATCTTGGTATTCCTATTAGGGGCAATGACTATTGTTGAGATTATAGATTATTTTGATGGTTTTGCTACAATTAAAGGATATATAAAAACTAGGAGTAAGCGGAAGTTACTTTGGATATTTTCTATACTAGCCTTTATTTTATCGGCTATAATTGATAACCTTACTGCAACAATTGTATTAATTACTATTCTACAGAAAGTAATTAAAGATCGCGAAACCAGACTTTGGTTTGCTGGTTTAATTATTATTAATGCTAATGCTGGAGGAGCTTGGTCACCAATTGGCGATGTTACTACAACAATGTTATGGATAGCAGGAAAAGTAAATGCCGGTTCATTAGTACTACATGTATTATTACCTTCTATAGTATGCATGATAGTTCCTACAGCTATTGCTAGTAGATTTAAAGCATTTAGTGGTGAGGTTGAAATGGAAGAAAAAACGGAAAAACCAGCTTCTAAATATGGTTCTATAATGCTTTATTTAAGCCTAGGCGCAATAGTATTTGTGCCATTTTTTAAAACAATTACCCATTTACCGCCATATGTTGGTATGATGCTTTCTTTAGCTGTTGTAGCAACTTTTGCAGAAATTTATAGTAAAAGTAAATTTAGTATTAGTTCTGCTACAGATGATGATCATCATGAAGAATCACATTATAGCCCCGTTCATGCAGCTTTAACTAAAATAGAATTACCAAGTATTTTATTCTTTTTAGGTATTTTATTAGCAGTTGCAGCTTTAGAGTCTTTAGGATTATTATTTAATTATGCTGAAAGCTTAAATACAGCTATACCCCAAAGAGATATTGTTGTAATGTTATTGGGTGTGGGTTCTGCGGTTATAGACAATGTGCCTTTAGTAGCGGCTAGTATAGGAATGTTTTCAGAAGGGCCAGATAATCCCTTATGGCATTTTATAGCATATTCTGCGGGTACTGGTGGTAGTATGCTTGTTATTGGCTCTGCGGCTGGTGTTGTAGCTATGGGGATGGAGAAAATTGATTTTTTCTGGTATTGTAAAAAAATGACATGGTTAGCCTTTGCAGGTTTTGTGGCAGGAGGCTTAGTATTTGTTGCTTTGCGAGATTTTGTGCTTTAGCATAATTTTATTCCCAAAATTACGTTATTAGTGCAACTATAATTGAGGATATTTATGATACTATTTCAAGAGTTAGAGGAAGGCCTAGATGCGGCGACTTCCATTTCCGAAGAAAAAACACTCTCAGTAATTGATTTAATCTTTAATGGTGGTACAGGTAGTATCGTCATTATATCAATACTTTTTATATTACTTTTTGTTGCATTATACATCTATTTTGAACGCGTTTTTGCTATTAAAGCAGCTTCTAAAATAGATAAGAATTTTATGAATCAAATTCGTGACCATGTAATGAATGGTAAATTAGAAGCAGCCAAACTTTTATGTGCCCAAACAGACTCTCCCGTTGCTCGTTTAACAGAGAAAGGAGTGTCACGTATTGGTAAACCACTAGACGATATAAATACAGCAATAGAAAATGCAGGTACTTTAGAAGTCTATAAGTTAGAAAAGAATGTAAGCATTTTAGCTACTGTTGCTGGTGCTGCTCCTATGATTGGTTTCTTAGGTACAGTAATTGGTATGATTCTAGCATTTCATGAAATGGCAAGTAGTGGAGGGCAAGCAGAAATGGGCTCTTTAGCTTCGGGGATATATACTGCAATGACTACCACAGTTGCTGGTTTAGTAGTAGGTATTATTGCGTATATCGGATACAATCATTTGGTAAATAGAACCGATAAAGTGGTACATAAGATGGAGGCTAACGCTGTTGAATTCTTAGATTTACTTAACGAGCCTATATAATTTTAGTATGAAATTAAAAGGAAGAAATAAGGTAAGTCCAGAGTTTAGCATGTCATCGATGACAGATATTGTTTTTTTGTTATTGGTATTTTTTATGCTAACTTCAAATGCACCTAATGCTTTAGACTTATTATTACCAAAAGCAAAGGGAAAATCAACGAACACACAGAATGTTTCTGTTACTATTGATAAGGATTTAAAATATTATGTCAATAATGAACAGATTAGCGCAGAATATATTGAAATTGAATTAAAAAAAGCACTTAAAGGGCAAGAGAAGCCTACGGTTATCTTAAGAGCAGAACAAAACGTAGCCATTAAAGAGGCTGTTAACGTTATGGATATTGCTAATAGGAATAATTATAAGGTTATTCTGGCAGTGCGACCAAAATAATGCCACTTTTAGATACGAGACACAAGAAAAAATCATTTACACTTACAACATTGTTGCTAAGTGTGCTCTTGTTACTGCTTTTTTATATAGGACTCACCTATTTAGATCCACCTGAAGAAAGTGGAATTGCAATCAACTTTGGCACTATGGAATTTGGTAGTGGTAAGGTACAGCCAAAAGAAAAAATAAAATCTGAACCTTTAGATATTCCAAAACCTTCTAATGAGGCCAAAAAGGTTGAAGAGCTTATTGAACAAGAACCTATTGAAGAGGAAGTTGTAGAAAAAGAAGCACCTACGGAAAAAGTGGTGACACAAGAAAGCGAAGAGTCTATTAGAATAAAACAACAAAAGGAAGCTAAGCGTAAGGCTGATGCTGAGGCAAAAAAAGCGAAAGCAGAGGCAGCGCGAAAAGTACAAGAAGCACGAGAAGCTGAGGCTAGAAAAAAAGCAGAGGAAGAAGCTCAAAAGAAAAAATTAGACGCTTTAATTGGTGGTATAGGTAAATCTGATGGTAAGGATTCGGGGAGTGAAGGAGATGATAATAAATCTGGCGATAAAGGAGACCCTGCGGGTAATCCTTATGCAACTAGTTATTATGGTGCACCTGGTAGCGGAAACGGAACAGGCGGTTATGGCCTTAATGGTAGGTCGCTGGTAAGTAAAGGAAAGGTGCAACAAGAATGCAATGAAGATGGTCGTGTAGTAGTACGAATAGTGGTCGATAAAAACGGAAATGTTATTAAGGCAACACCAGGTGTAAAGGGAACAACTAATAATGCGCCTTGTTTACTTGAGCCTGCTAGAAAAACCGCTTTTTTACACAAATGGAATTTAGATGCTAAAGCCCCAACACAACAGATAGGTTTTGTGGTTGTCAATTTTAAATTAGGACAGTAGTGACCTATAAGCAAACATTGGATTGGATGTATAGCCAGCTGCCAATGTACCAACAAAAAGGAAAATCAGCATATAAAAATAAGCTAGATAATAGTATAAATTTTGCCGCGCATTTAGCTAATCCCGAAGAAAAATTTAAATCAATACATGTAGCTGGAACCAATGGTAAAGGCTCTAGTTCCCATATGCTAGCTTCAGTTCTACAAGAAGCTGGATATAAAGTTGGTTTATATACTTCACCGCATTTAAAAGATTTTAGAGAGCGCATAAAAATTAATGGAAAAAAGATTGCTAAGAAAACAGTAAAGAAATTTATAGCAAAGCACAAACCCTTTCTAGAAGCGCATCGCCTTTCTTTTTTTGAAATGACTGTAGGAATGGCTTAT
>CAZLUS010000146.1:0-5633 GCA_964562775.1 uncultured Flavobacteriaceae bacterium
GCAACGAATGAATTATCAGATTTAGATTTAACCTCAGGAGTTTTAACCTTAACCAATGCAGAGTCAGGAGCCACGGGAGTAGATTTAGACGCCACTTTCGCTACAGATGCGGAGTTAGCAGCTTTAGACACGGACGATGCGGATGCTGACCCTTTGAATGAGCTTTCAGATTTAAGTCTATCAGGAAACACACTAACCTTAAGCAATCCAGCTACTAGCGGTAATAGTGTAACACTACCTACTGCTACTATAAGTACAGATGCAGGTAATAGTTTATCACTAGGTAGCGATTCTAATATATTTTATGAAAGTCCCATTAAAGCTTTTGGAAAAATTGCTTCAACAGGGGCAGTAACAAAAGCTACTCCTGGAGTCACAATAACGAAATTAGCAGGTAATGGACATTATCAAGTAAATTTTGCTACGGCATTCCCAGATGCAAATTATATCATTCAGTTAAGTCAGCCGGGTAGAAATGGTGCTGGAAATGATGACCCAGGAATATCTTATAGCAATCAGACTACTATTAGTTTTCAAGTCATAATTGGAGATAATGATAATGGAGGAACAGATAGAGCAAGGTTCGATTCTGAATTTATGTTTACAGTGCTAGATTTTTAAAGAATGAATAAACCTAAAATGATAAGAAAAGCAATACGTATTATAATTGTGCTATTTATAAGTCTACATGCTACTGCGCAGATAGATAGTAGTTTGTTATTGGGATTAAGAAGTGCAACTACAGCCGAAATAAATAGTATTACAAACCCAATTGCGGGTACGCTTATTTATAATTCAGAGGATAGTAGAATGTATATAAATACGGGCTCTGGTTTTTCTAAAATACCAGCTATTGACTCAAATTCAATTGATTTTTGGGGAGTAACAGGAAGTGCAGGCACCGATTCTAATATAAATTTTTTAGGTACTACAGATGCTCAGGATATGGTATTTAGAACCAATAATATTGAAGCTTTTAGAGTACTACAAAGCAATCAAAATATGGGTCTTGGTGTAGTTATTCCTTCAGAAAAACTAGATATTAATGGCAGTCTTAGAGTGCGGAATATTGCTACAACTACTTCCGATTTAGATGTTTTAGTAAGCACAGGAACTGGTGTAGTGCAAAAAAGAGTTTTTGAAGATTTTATTGGACCCCAAGGAGTTCCTGGAAATGACGGAGTAAGTATAGAAAGCGTTGGTTTAAACGTAAATAAAGAACTCCTTGTAGCGCTATCTAATGGTACTATCTTAAATGCTGGGCAAGTAATTAATCCGAAATTAAATTTTGGAGCTAGATGGACGAATACCGATGTGGCGACAAATTTAAATATTGACAATACTATTGCTCCGATTTTTGGAAATCAAAATTACAAGGATGATGGAAATGATTTATATGAGGTTGTAGGAAATACACTTATAGTAAAAGAAGCAGGAAGATATGATATACGAGCTAATATATCGCTTTTAGGAGTTGATGATGGTGATCATCAACGTACCAATACAAGTGCACGAATAGCAGTTAATGGAACTGTAGTTGGCGCTTTTGGAGGCTCAGGATATATACGTTACTCAAATGGTAATAACCCTTTAAATACGTCATCTAGTATACATTTAAATGAAATTTTAGAATTAAATGCAAACGATATTATTTCTATACTGACTTTCAGAAAAGCAAACTCTGGAGAAGTAAATTTTAGCGGAGTGAACGAATCGAGTTTTGTAATAAATAAATTACGATAAGTTAAAAAACTAGCTTTTTTAAAGCTATTGATAATTTGCCTATGCTTCAACTTAGCAAGGGGTAAAATAATCCAAATTATGAAGCAAATTTTCTTAGGTATATTTTTATTAGGTATTCCATACATAACTGTTTCTCAAGAACCTTTTAGAAATTTTGGAGACCTCAAAATACATGATAACGGAAACATGGGTTTTCATTATAATTTAATAAACACAGGTAATTTTAATGATAATTTAGGCTTGGTTGGGTTTTATAATAGCGATGAACTTAGCATTTCGGGTTCTAATAAGCCAGTCTTTAACGATATGGAAGTTCTAGTAGATAACGGGCTTTATTATAACCTAAGTGTAGGGGTTACTAACCATCTAAACTTTATTGTAGGTGACATAATAGCATCAAAAAGAGCGATGGAAATTGAACTTAATTTTGCAGCTAATTCTTTTTATAGTGGTCAGAACAATTTAACAAAAGTAGATGGGTATGCATCTATATCTGATGCCCAAACATTTATTTTTCCTATTGGGGATGATGATGAACTAAGGCCCTTACTTTTTGAATTTGAAGAATCAACTGCCAATGCGCAATCGGCATACTTTAAAGAGAATCCGGAGTTTTCTATAAGCCTTAACACTCCTTTTCCATTACAAAAGAAAGAAGAAAATGTAGAGATGGTATCAAGTCAAGAGTTTTGGCAGTTAAAAGCTTTAGGATTAGCTTCGGTTACTTTGTCTTGGAATAATGAAAGTGCTATAGAGGCTATTACAGACCAAGTTGAAAATCTTGTTATTGTGGGATGGAATATAAACAACCAGCAATGGGAATTGTTAGGAGCGCAATCTATTAATGGAAATTTAAACGAAGGTTTTGTAAGCTCTTTGCCTTTTAATCCTAATGAGTATGAAATTCTAACTTTTGGTAGCGTTGCTATTGCAGCAGAAACTACTGATTTTGGAGATTACCTTATAAGTCCTAATGGCGATGGAAATAATGATTTTTTGGTAATTGAAAATATTCCGACTAATAATAGATTGCAAATTTATAACCGTTACGGTGCTTTGGTTTTTGAGCAAGAAGACTATGTTAATGAATTTAATGGGGTTTCAACCAATCGTATTACTTTGGGTAAGGGAAACAAACTGCCTGCGGCAGTATATTTTTATGTAGTGACCGATACTGATTCAGATGAAAAATTTCAAGGCTTTTTGTATTTGGCGGCAGAATAAAAAAAGCTTCTTGATTTTTCAAGAAGCTTACTTTGTAGTGGGGACTGGATTCATTTCTTCATTGCATTACGCAATGGGCCTTGGGGGTGGCTTTACTAATAAAACCACCAGCCACTACGTGACTACTTTTATTTTTATTCGCCTCAAAGCGCAAACAAGTTTGACTTTTACGCAAATAAAAACCAGCTAAAAATAGCTGGTTTTCTTAGTAGCGGGGACTGGACTCGAACCAGCGACCTTCGGGTTATGAGCCCGACGAGCTACCTACTGCTCTACCCCGCGATATGGGTTTTATCTTATAATTTCAAGTCATTACCTTGAAAGATAAAGGTGCGCTACTATTTGTAACGGGGAGACAAATATACAACGGTTTGTTTGTTTTATCAAAACTTGAATGCATAATATTTTTGACGTCTTTCTTCATCGAAAAACCCTAAAATCCATACCTTCGAACTTTTTACATTTCTATGGAAGCAATCAATGATTTTCTGGTTCAGGCAAACAATATTGCAAATTGGCCTATGTTTATACTGCTTATAGGGGGTGGTCTTCTACTAGTTTTTTATTCTAAGTTTAAACCCTATCGTTTTTTTGGGCACGCCATTGCCATAACCAGAGGAAAATATGATGATAAAAATGCGAAAGGTGATGTGAGTTCTTTGCAGGCTTTATGTGCAGCTGTTGCAGCAACGGTAGGCTTAGGAAATATATCAGGAGTTGCCATTGCCATACATGATGGAGGACCCGGAGTTGTTTTTTGGATATGGGTAACAGCCATTATTGGTATGGTTATTAAATTTTACTCGGGCAGTTTAGCTATTATGTTTAGGGGTAAAGATTCTGAAGGTAAACTACAAGGAGGTCCTATGTTTTATATTACCCAAGGTTTGGGTAAGAAATATAAACCACTAGCAATATTCTTTTGTATTGCAGGAATTTTTGGGTTTTTAGGAGTGTTTACTGCCAATCAGTTTACAGAAACCTTTATGAGTGTTGTAAAGCCTACAGATACTTTATTTGAAATGACTGATTATAATTGGAAACTTACGATTGGCTTTATCCTTGCAATCATTACATCTTTTGTCATCTTTGGCGGACTTACAAAAATTGCCAAAGTTGCTACAACCATAGTTCCTTTTATGGTTATGGTATATTTATTAGCAGTTATTGGTGTAATGGTTATGAATGCCTCACAAGTACTACCATCCTTAAAATTAATTATTACAGAAGCATGGAATTTTAAAACATTAGTTACGGGTGGTTTTTGGGGATTGGTAATCATTGGGGTAAAACGAGCAATGTTTTCTAATGAAGCTGGTTTAGGTAGCGCCCCTATGTATCATGGGCAATCCAAAAACGATGAGCCAATACGGGAAGGCTTAGTTGCTAGCTTAGGGCCATTTATTGATACTATTTTGGTCTGTACACTCACAGCAATAGTTATTATTTTAAGTGGAGCTTATTTAGAGGAGGGTAGTGGAATTGTAATGACCCTAAATGCATTTAATACTTCTTTAGGAAGTTGGGGAGGAATTTTACTAATGGTAATTGTTTCTGCTTTTGCGCTTTCTACATTATTTACCTATTCCTATTATGGTGTAAAGTGTTTGTCCTTTTTAACAAATGCCAAAATTGGCAGATTTTACAATTGGTTTTTTGTGATAATGATTGTTTTTGCAGCTGTGGCATCTTTGGAACTGGTGAAAAACTTAATCGATTTATCCTACGCTTTAATGGTTATACCTAATATGATAGCAATACTTTTGTTAGCTCCTAAAGTAAATGAAGCTGCTAAGGCTTATTTTCAAAAAATGAAGAATGAAAGAGCATAAATCAGGCTTTGTAAATATTATAGGCAACCCTAATGTGGGTAAGTCAACATTGATGAATGCTTTTATTGGCGAGAAATTATCTATTATAACCTCTAAGGCGCAGACTACAAGGCATCGTATTTTAGGTATTGTTAATGGGGGTGATTTTCAAGTTATCTTATCGGATACACCCGGGATTATAAAACCTGCTTACGAAATGCAAAACGCCATGATGGATTTTGTAAAATCTGCTTTTGAAGATGCAGATGTACTCTTGTATATGGTGGAAATAGGTGAGAAGGCCCTTAAAGATGAAGCTTTTTTTGAGAAAATAAAAAACAGTAAAATACCTGTTTTGTTATTGCTGAATAAGATTGATACTTCAGAACAGCAGTTTTTAGAAGAACAAATACAACATTGGCAAGCAGAATTACCAAAAGCGGAAATTCACCCTATTTCAGCATTAGAAAATTTTAATGTAAAAGAAGTTTTTAATCGGATTTTAGAATTACTGCCTATCGCACCAGCTTATTACCCTAAAGACCAATTAACAGATAAGCCGGAGCGTTTTTTTGTAAACGAGACTATAAGGGAGAAGATATTATTACACTACAAAAAAGAAATACCTTATGCTGTTGAGGTAGAGACCGAAGAATTCTTGGAAGACGAAAAAATTATTAGGATTCGGTCTGTTATTATGGTAGAGCGAGATACGCAAAAAGGAATTATCATAGGGCATAAAGGAAGCGCTCTAAAAAGGGTAGGTGTAGAAGCAAGAAAAGATTTAGAAAAATTCTTTGATAAACAGGTTCATATAGAATTGTATGTAAAAGTCAATAAAAACTGGCGAAGTAA
>CAZLUS010000147.1:0-5613 GCA_964562775.1 uncultured Flavobacteriaceae bacterium
CCCTGTTGCTTTTCTTTAGGGTATATATCTTTTCGCTCCCAATCGTGTAAAACGTATTTTTCCTCTTCCATTAATATAGAAGAAACCTCCTCCATAAAATCTTGTTCCAATCCATTTAAAAATGATGTAATTGCAAAGTCTTCATTTTCATTTAAAGCTTCAATTAATTTAAAGTATATCGATTTAAAACTTGTATTGGTTAACTCAATCTCATCTTCTTGAAGGTCTAAATATATTTTTTCATACACTTTAACCTCAACAACTTCAGGAGCTAAAATTAAATCGCCTTCTTCATTTTCTTTAAGTACTAAATCTTCAAACTGTTCTTTTTTATTGCCATAGAGTAATAATAGTTCTATTATCTTTCTTTCTAGCTCGTATTGAACATCAACTTTCTCAATCGTTTTTTCGTTCTTAACAACCTCAAAAGCCTGCTGTTTTTGCCTTTGCTTTTTAGTTGCATCGGCAATTCCTTTTTTACTAATTTGAGCAAGCGTATTATACAAAACATCTTCAGATATCTGCATAATTTTGGCACACTCTTGGATGTAAATTTCTTTTTTAATCTGATCCGGAATTTTAGAAATACTATTTACAATATCTCTAATTGTTTCTGCTTTTTTAATAGGATCATTTGCAGCTTCTTCTGCTAAGAGAGAGGTTTTAAATTGAATAAAATCTTTTGCATTCTCTTCTAAATACAAAACGATATCTTCAAAAGCGTTGTTCTTTGCATAACTATCGGGGTCTTCACCATCAGGAAATGTACATACTTTTACATTCATTCCCTGTTCTAAAATTAAATCTATACCACGGAGCGAAGCTCTAAGACCAGCGGCATCACCATCAAAAAGAACAGTAATATTTTTAGTTAACCTATTGATTAAACGTATTTGCTCTGGTGTTAATGCTGTACCACTAGAAGAAACTACATTTTCAACACCCCTTTGGTGCATTTGAATAACGTCTGTGTAGCCTTCAACTAAAAAACAATTATCCTCTTTAGCAATAGCTTGTTTGGCATAATAAATACCGTAAAGCACCTTACTCTTATGGTAAATATCACTTTCTGGAGAGTTTAAATATTTAGCTGCCTTTTTATCATTAGTAAGTATTCTACCACCAAAACCTAAGACACGCCCACTCATAGAGTGTATTGGAAACATTACCCTACCCTTAAAACGGTCAAATTTTTTGATTTCCCCGTCTGCCTGTTCTTTTATAATGCTTAGCCCAGTCTTTGCTAAAAATTCTAATTGATAACCATTTTCTAATGCTGTCTTTGTAAATGCTTCCCACTCATTAGGGTTAAAACCTAAACCAAACTTTTTAATAGTCTCGTCTGTGAAACCTCTTTCTTTAAAATAAGAAAGTCCAATAGCTTTACCAGTTTCTGTTTCCCATAAAGTCTCTATAAAATATTTACTAGCGTATTCAGACACCAAGAACATACTTTCACGCTCATTAGCCTGTTCTTTCTGCTCATCGCTCTGTTCAGTCTCTTCAATTTCAATATTGTATTTTTTGGCTAAGTACTTAATAGCCTCAGGATAGGTAAAATGCTCATGTTCCATTAAAAAAGCGACCACATTACCCCCTTTACCACTACTAAAGTCTTTCCATATCTGTTTTACTGGGGATACCATAAAACTGGGGGTACGCTCGTCTGAAAAAGGACTTAGCCCTTTAAAATTAGAACCCGACTTTTTTAATTGTACAAAATCCCCAATAACCTCCTCTAAACGAGCGGTTTCGTATACATTGTCTATGGTTGTTTTTGAAATCAATTGCTTCTTTACTGTTTACAATTTGCAAATTAACTGTATCGGTAAATATAGCTAAAATCGTGATTTATAAAACTCATTATTCGTTTTTAAAGCTAGTAAAATTTGTTTCCGAAAAATTGAAACTAGTATCGCAATTTTTTAGGTTTCAATTAAAATTAAATCTCTTTCTAAACTTCCTTTAGAATCATCGAAATTCAACTTTAAATCCGGAGCGAAACGTTAAATGTTATCACGGAAACTTAACATTTTTAAAACACATTCATTTGATTATCCAAATACCATTAAAATATAAGTATTTGAAAATCAATATTTTAAATTCAAATTTTAATACATATCACAAAAATATTATTCTGTGATAACTTTTTTTTGCTCGTAAGGACTGTAAGGTATCTCGTCCTAATAAAATCATAGATTTTAGAATTCTAAAACGCGTTAGAAGATTCGGCCGAATCAACTAACAAAACTTAAAACTGCTAATCAGAATAAAAAACTGATTCGCACCTAACATTTAAAAACAATTACTAAAACTTAAAAATTATGAAAATGAAAAAAGTAAAATTATTTGCTCTTGCTACCTTATCTATAGGTATGTTATTAACAAGTTGTGATGATGGTGAAGATGGACTTGATGGTGCGGACGGAATAGACGGTGTAGATGGTCAAGATGGTGCTGATGGTCAAGATGGTGCCGATGGACAAGATGGCGCTGATGGAACATCATTTTTTGGAGCTGTATATGCTATGACTAATGGAAATGGTCAAATAGACGGTATTGTACAAGATCCTAATGTAATTATAGCCTATGGTAGAAATGCTGATGGAAGTATAACTCCAATTGGACCATTTAACACTGATGGTAATGGAGGAGATTTTGATGGTGGAGAAGGATTAGATCCATTAATTTCTGCTTATGCTATTACTAAAACTAGAGATAATGCATTTATATTAGCAGTTAATGCTGGTAGTAATACTATTTCTGCTTTAGCTATTAATTCAGATTTTTCTTTAGGTGATCCTGTAACTGTAGGTACTTCAGCAGATGGGCCTAATAGTATTGATTCCTATCCTGCACCAGAAAGTATGACTGGCGTTAATAGTTTGGTTTTAGTAACCAATATTTCACGTTCAGAATTTACAGCTTTAGGTGAGCCTAGACATAGAGGTACTATTGATTCATTTTGGTTATTAGATGATGGTACGTTTCAATCTGCTGGCGGTTCTGTTAATTTAGATAATAGACCATCTGCCGTACACATTTCTCCAGATGGAGCTTATGCAATAGTAACTTCTATTAACGCTGGCGCAGCTGGTTTAGATGAAGGCGCTACTGATAATATAGGTACAGGTGGTACTGCAGTGGGTAACCAAGATGAAGTTGTGTTATTTGGTATTGGAAATGGTGGTGTTTTAACTAGAATGGATGGTGTTACTTCTACTTTAAGAGATAATGCAGAAAACAGAAACCTTCCATCTGCAATTGGTGCTCAAATTGTTGAAGGCAATGATGGTAATTTATATGCTGTAGTTACTGAAGCTAGAGAATTTCAAGCAAATGGATTACCTCCAGCTTTCCCAGCATTACAGGATGGATCAGTATCTACTTGGAGAATTGATGGAAGTCAACTTGTTCCTGTTAATTTAGATGTAGCATCAGGAGAAAATAATACAGGCAGAACTGCTTGCTGGTTAGATTTTACTTTAGACCAAAGATATTTCTTTGTATCTAACGCAATAGAAGCAGGGCTTGCGTCTTATAGCTTTGATAATGGTGTAATATCATTAATAAATCAAACTGCTGCGTCTGGAACAGGAGTAGGAACTATCCCAACAGGTCCTGAAGCTTTTGCTGTAACAGAGGGTTGGATTGATATGTGGATTAGTGATGATGGTCAATACCTATACCAACTATATGGTTTGGATGGTACTATAGGAATCTATAAAGTTAGAGGAGATGAACTTCAATTAATTGGAGAAGAATCTGGTAACCTTCCTGATGATAATACTCAAGGTATTGTAGCTATTTAAAAACATTGTTTGGTTTTTTTGTTTTTAAAAGCCAGAAGAGCTAACACTCTTCTGGCTTTTTTTAATTAAATCGGTTTACTAAAAACTTAATCTAAATCAAATCTTACTCCTAAAGAGATATTTTTTTGCTCAACAATTGCATCTTCAAAAATAGGATTCAAATCATATTTAGCGTACAACTGCACTCCGTCAAAGCCTATATACGTACTTAGGCCATATATAAAATCACTCGTATTAAAATCACTCTTAATTTTTTGTTTAACATTATCGCCGTTTTCTCTAAATTTTAATTTTTGTCTTGATCCAATATTGAAACCTCCGTAACCGCCTATTCCTATTCTAAATTGATTACGAATGGAATAACGAATCTTTTTGTCGGTTTCACTAAATTTTGATGGACCAAATTCAAAATGAACTGGAAATACTAGATTATCCATTCTAAATTTAGACTTTCTTAAATCAAACTCAAATTCTTGTAATTCTGTTTGGTCTCCATTCACTACAAAAAAATTATTTTCTTCTTGTTTTAAACCATTAAATTGAAAAGAAAAGCCATAATGAAAACGCAAAAAATTTGTATTCTTAAAAACACGTGTACGCCATTGCGAACCTATTTCAAAAAACCTACTCCCCCCTATTCTGTATGGCGAATCATTTAATGATTGACCATCTATTATTGCATTATTTAGTCCGACTGCGAGCACAATATCAGAATACGTCCTACGATCTTGTTTCTCTGTAATTCTATTCTCATTATTTAATATTCTAACCCCAATAAGTCTATCTCCATCATCTCTTTTAGTTCCCCAATCGAGTTCTATTGCAGTCGCGTAATTTAAAGTATCTAATTCATTAACTAGTCCCTTATTTCTTTGCAATAAGGCAATTCTATTGTCAATAATTGCCAATCTATCATCTATATTTAAAGCTCTCTTTTTTGCAGCTTCAGTTTTTAAAACATCTGCTCTTTCTTTTGTAATTTCTTTACTTTCTAGTCTTTTATTAATTTCTTCTATCTCTTGTTTTAATAGCCTTTTTTCTTGTGCTGTAATTTTATCTTTTTGTCTTTTTAATGTTTCAATCTTTTTTTGATAGCCTTCTTCTTGTGCTACTACATTTTGGACTAAAAAGAATAAAACTAAGCCTACTAAAATGGTTGTAATTTTTTTCATGATGATTTTGATTTTTACAAGCCTTACCTAGCCCCTTCTAAAAAGAAGGGGTTAAGTTTAGCCTCTTGATTGATGAATAATTAATTGTTTCTGTTAGCTATAGCTGTACGGGCTTTAAATAAACCGTCTTTTAATTTTTTAAATATTTTCTCCCTAAAAGATTGGTCTATCTCGTCTTCTACCTCAATAAGTAACGCCATAGCATCTACTTTACCATTATCTTGAAACATCTTCTCTTTTAAAATATCAAATTGGACAGCTCTTAGCAATGAGTCTACCTCTGCATCTGTAATTTGAATAGACTCACGCTCTAAATGTAGTACCGTTGCCAATACCTCATTTACTTTTTCTTCAATAATTAAATCTTGCGGTGTTGTTATTACAAGAACTTCTTTTAGTTGTCTATTCACTCTCGTTGTTTTTTGATTAACTGCTAATTCTACAGCTTTTTTAGAAAGCTTTTCTTCACTAAAATTATCTTTCTTAATAGCGATATTATTTTCTTGTTGCGCTATGGCTTCACTTTCTTTAATAATATTACTATCTATAACTTCTGGCTTTTTTAAAACTTCTAAATTATCATCAACTGTAGTATCAACATCTACTACTTGAGGCGATTGCTTACTTTC
>CAZLUS010000148.1:0-3681 GCA_964562775.1 uncultured Flavobacteriaceae bacterium
CGACTATAAGGAAAAGCCCAATTGTCTGAGGTTACCATGGCTAATGTATGTGGTGCATTTTTTAATACATTGTTTGTGCTTTCTATAACGGATTCATCAATCTCTTTTCGAATAGAAAGCATGGCTTCACAAAATTTATCTAGTTCTGCTAAGCCTTCACTCTCTGTAGGCTCTATCATAATAGTTCCAGCTACTGGAAAAGATACTGTTGGAGCATGAAAACCATAATCCATTAGGCGCTTTGCAATATCTGTAACTTCGATACCATTTTCTTTAAAAGGACGACAATCAATAATCATTTCGTGGGCAGCACGTCCTTTCTCTCCTGTGTATAAAACATCAAAACTTCCGCTTAAACGTTCTTTGATATAGTTTGCATTTAAAATGGCAATCTTAGTAGCATTTGTAACCCCTTTTGCTCCTAACATTTTAATGTAACCATAAGATATTAGACAAGCTAAAGCACTACCCCAAGGCGCACCAGAAATTGCAGTAATACTTTTTTCTCCGCCAGTTTTTACCATGGGATTAGAAGGTAAAAAAGGTTTTAATTGTTCTGCTACACATATTGGACCTACACCAGGGCCACCACCACCATGCGGAATGGCAAATGTTTTGTGAAGGTTTAAATGGCAAACATCAGCTCCTATAGTTGCTGGATTAGTTAAGCCTACTTGCGCATTCATATTAGCACCATCCATATACACTTGACCACCATTATCATGAATAAGCTTGGTGATATATTTAATAGAAGACTCAAAAACACCATGCGTAGATGGGTAAGTTACCATTAATGCTGCTAGATTATCTGCATGTAGTTTTACTTTTTCTTCTAAGTCAATAAGATCTATATTACCTCTATCATCTGTTTTAGTAACTATAACTTTCATTCCTGCCATTACGGCCGATGCTGGATTGGTACCATGCGCAGAAGCAGGTATGATACAAATATTTCTATGGGTATCCCCGCGAGACTCATGATATGCTCGAATAGTCATTAAACCAGCATATTCTCCTTGAGCGCCAGAATTTGGTTGTAAAGAAGTGGCGGCAAACCCTGTAATTACATTTAATTGCTCTTCTAGTTCTTTTAAAACTAATTGATAACCCTCTGCCTGATTTAAAGGTACAAATGGGTGAATATTACCCCAATTTGCCCAACTTAATGGAAGCATTTCTGAGGCGGCATTTAATTTCATGGTACAACTGCCTAAAGAAATCATAGAATGATTTAAGGCTAAGTCTTTACGTTCTAGTTTTTTTATATAACGCATTAATTCTGTTTCTGAATGATAAGAATTAAATACTTCGTGCTCTAGAAAAGCACTTTGGCGTTTTAGATCGCCTGTAATTATTTCGATAGAAGTAGCACCATCATCTTGCTGCGACTTTCCGAAACAGGAAATAAGTGGAGCAATGTCATTCTCTGTAAATGCTTCGTTTAAAGATATAGAAACTGTTGTATTATCAATATAATTAAGATTGATGCCTTTTGTTTCGGCGTTGTTTTTAATAGTTTCAGCAGATGCTACTTTTACCTCTAAAGTGTCAAAGTAAGTCGTGTTTTTTTGTGCAAACCCTAGGGCTTTTAATTTTTGAGCTACTTTTTTGGTATTGTTATGTACTTTGTTAGCAATGTATTTTAGACCTTCTGGACCATGGTAAACAGCATACATTCCAGCCATAACAGCCAATAGTACTTGAGCCGTGCAAATATTAGATGTGGCTTTATCTCTTTTTATATGTTGCTCCCTAGTCTGTAATGCCATTCTAAGGGCGGGATTACCATCAGTATCTTTAGTCATACCAATAATACGTCCAGGGATACTTCTTTTGTATTCTTCTCTAGTAGCAAAGAATGCTGCATGAGGCCCTCCATAGCCTAATGGAATTCCAAAACGTTGTGTTGTACCTACAACAACATCTACGCCCCATTCTCCAGGGGCTTTTAAAAGGACTAAGCTTAATATGTCTGCCGCAACAGCAACCTTAATGTCATTTTCTTTAGCCTTTTCAACAAAAGAAGCATAGTCATTTACTTGACCGTGTTTTCCAGGGTATTGTAAAATAGCTCCATAGAAGTCTTTAGAAAAACTAAAAGTTTCATGATTGCCAATTACAAGTTCAATACCTAATGGGGTAGAGCGTGTTTTTAAAAGGCTTAGTGTTTGCGGTAGTATTTCTTCAGAAACAAAGAATTTTAAAATGCCATCTTTTTTTTGTTGTCTAGAGCGTACATCAAAAAGCATTGTCATTGCTTCGGCAGCAGCTGTACTTTCGTCTAAAAGCGAAGCGTTTGCTAAAGGCATACCTGTTAAATCGCAAACCATAGTTTGAAAATTTATTAGGGCTTCTAACCTGCCTTGGGCAATTTCGGCTTGGTAAGGAGTGTATGCTGTATACCAACCCGGATTTTCAAGAATATTTCTTTTTATTACAGAAGGTGTTAGACTTTCGTTATAGCCTAAACCAATATAGGATTTATATACTTTATTATTAGCTGCTAAATTTTGAAGCAGGTTTAGAAATTCGTTCTCACTAATTCCTTCTGGAAGATTTAGTTTTTCTGACAATAAAATATCACTAGGAATAGTTTCATTGATAAGTTGGTCCAAATCATTAACTCCAATGATTTGACACATTTTTTCTAAATCTCTTTCTTGAACACCAATATGGCGTAAAGCAAATAAATCTGTATTCATTTCTATTACATAAAGAATGCAAAATTAGCTATTTATTCTATGAAAATAGTTAATTGTGGACCTTGTTAGAATAAAGTTTTTAACGTGTAGTTAACTGTATGATTAGTTTGTCTAATTTTGTTTAATGCAATGGTTGCTACAAACTTTTAAGTTTTATTTAGATGCCAGTATACATGTGGCCTTTGGGGTGGTGTCTTTGTATTTTGTAAGTGTAGAAATGTTTGAAGTTTCAACAAACTGGAACTTGGCCTTATTTCTTTTTTTTGGAACTATGGTATGCTACAATTTTATAAAATTTGGAGTAGAAGCAGAAAAATACCTTATTGTAGCAAATCCTTATCACAAATTAATTCAAGGTTTTAGTTTTTTGTCTTTTGGTTTTGCTACTTATTTCTTTTTTCAATTAGAGCCAAGAGTATGGTTTTCAATTTTTGGTCTCATAGGTTTTTCGGTTTTATATGCAATCCCTTTATTACCTAAAGCTAAAAACCTAAGGAGCTTTGCAGGGTTAAAAACTTTTATTGTTGCTTTAGTCTGGATGGGATGTACCGTTTTTTTATTGCTTGTTGACAATAAACTAGATATTACCTGGGATATTTTAATTGTTATGGTGCAACGTTTCTTGCTGGTATTAATTTTACTCTTGCCCTTTGAGATAAGAGATATGAAATTTGATAATCCAGAACTAAGAACTCTACCCCAAAGAATAGGAGTGGCTAAAACAAAAAATGTTGGTTATTTTTTGATAGTATTCTATATTGGCTTAGAATTTTTAAAAGACGAAACTTCGTATACATTCATTTGTGTTAAGCTCTTATTGGGGCTTGTGCTTTTCTTTGTGCTAAAAAAAACAACTAAGAACCAAACAAGCTATTTTTCTTCTTTTTGGGTAGAAAGTATTCCTCTGCTTTATGTATTACTATTTTTTATAGCAGCTAAAATATACTAGAAAGCACTTTAGTCTCTAAGTATAATATTA
>CAZLUS010000148.1:3781-5598 GCA_964562775.1 uncultured Flavobacteriaceae bacterium
TCTTCTTTCATAGCTTCTTTTTCTTGATCTAATAATGCATGTAAACTGGCTTGGCTACAAAAACCTGTCAATTCCGAATTTCTTTTAGAATGCTTAGCACAAGTTTTGCAAAAGAATGTGTGAAATTTTAATTTAAAATATTCCCATTTGCTTGCTTCATTGTATTGTGCTTTATCACAAATGTGTAGGGCTTCTTCGTGAGTAATTTTCATTGTATTAAGACCAATTTTCATTCATACAACCCATAAGGGCAGTTCGGGCACGATGAATCATTACCCAGAGGTTAGACGGATTAATGCCTAATTCATTACAAATATCTTCTGTACTCATTCCTTGAATGGTCTTCTTTGTGAAGACAAGTGACTGTTTTTTTGGTAATTTAGATAAGCAATCTGTAATAGCAATACCTAATTCTTTATTTTGAATATTATCTTCTCCACTTTTAGTAAAAGGATCTGCAACACGTTCTTCTAGCCAGTCGCCTTCTTCTTCTGTAGCGTTTACATAACTCATACGGACTTCAGCTTTACCCTTTTTAGAATTTATTTTTCTGTAGTGGTCAATGACTTTTCTTTTTAATATGGCAATTAGCCATGTGCGCTCTGCTGCATCACCTTTATAATTTTTTGCAGAATTTAAACCAGCAAAAAAAGTTTCTTGTACCAAATCTTTAGCAATTTCAGCATCACTTACACGAGATACAGCATAATTAAAAAGATAGTCGGCATATAAGTCGACCCACTTTTCTGGATTTAATGTATGTGTTATAGTTGCACTCATGGTTTAATAAATAATGTTATCTATTAACAAAAAAACAAGGAATAAATCACAAAAAGGTAACAGTTCCTAATTTTAGGGAAGTCTTAACATTACTTATTTAGTATATGTTGAATAGATAAAATTGTATTAATTTAAAAATAGAGCAATTGCT
The DNA here is from genome assembly GCA_964562775.1 of uncultured Flavobacteriaceae bacterium. Lineage (GTDB taxonomy): Bacteria > Bacteroidota > Bacteroidia > Flavobacteriales > Flavobacteriaceae > Croceitalea. The sequence goes on from CAZLUS010000148.1 coordinate 4,713, forward strand.
TCAGAGCAAATTTAAGGTTTAAAAAAATAAAAGTAGTAATAGATTTAACTATTTATTGAAGTAGCCCAGCTCTTTCTAACAAAGCCTCAACTTTAGGTTCTGCACCTCTGAACCTTTTGTACAATACCATTGGGTTTTCAGTACCACCTTTAGAAAGTACATGCTCTTTAAATTTTGTAGCTATTTCTTTATTAAATATGCCATTCTCTTTAAAGTAAGCAAAGGCATCGGCATCTAAAACTTCTGCCCATTTGTAACTATAATATCCTGAAGAATACCCTCCTTGAAAAATATGAGCAAAAGCAGTACTCATACAAGTTTCGGGTGTATCGGGGTATAGATTTGTTCCAGAGAAAGCTTTTGTTTCATGTGCTTTTACGTCTATAATTTCTGTTGGGTCAGCTCCGTGCCAAGACATATCTAGTAGTCCGAAACTAAGTTGACGTAGTGTTTGCATGCCTTCTTGAAAAGTGGATGATTCTTTTATTTTTTGCACCAATTCCATAGGGATAACTTCTCCGGTTTCATAATGCTTAGCAAATAACTCTAAAGCTTCTTTTTCATAGCACCAGTTTTCCATTACTTGGCTTGGGAGTTCAACAAAATCCCAATAAACAGAAGTACCAGAAAGACTAGGGTATGTTGTATTGGCTAACATACCATGCAGTCCGTGTCCGAATTCATGAAACAAAGTAGTTACTTCATTGAAGGTTAGTAGTGATGGTTTTGTTGCTGTTGAGGGTGTAAAATTGCATACGTTAGATATATGCGGACGCACATTCTCTCCATCTTTTTTCCATTGCGATTTAAAAGAAGTCATCCAAGCGCCACCACGTTTTCCGGCTCTAGGATGAAAATCGGCATAAAACAGAGAAATAAAATTTTT
>CAZLUS010000149.1:0-5509 GCA_964562775.1 uncultured Flavobacteriaceae bacterium
CGTCCAATAGACTAAATATTCTTCTTCAATTTCATAAAAACCATCTAATTGCTTTAAATATTCAAAAGTAATATCACCTACAGCCATAGTCATTGCACCATCTGCAAGAGTGTCTGGTGTTTTTTTAAGACGTTGAATACTCCCTTTACGTAAAGATTCTGCGGCGTCATTAGCATTTAAGGGCTCTACACCATACATTTTAGCATTAGGTGCTAAGCCACGAGTAGCTATTAATGAACCCGATGTTAAGCCACCTCCACCACAAGGGGTGAAAACAGCATCGATAGTATCTAGTTCTGTTAAGGCTTCTAAAACCGCAGTACCTTGACCACAAATAACCTGTTCGTGATTAAATGGAGGTATCCAAAAAGTGCCGTCTTTTTTAGATGCTTCTTCTACAAGCTCATCTGTAATATCACGAGTTTCGCTAAGTACTACCTTGGCACCATAAGCCTTAGTAGCCTGCACTTTAACTTTAGAAGAATAGGCGGCCATATATATAATAGCCGGAATATTAAATTGTTTAGCAGCATACGCTACCGCCTGTGCATGGTTGCCAGAACTATTGGCAACAATATTTTTTGGAGCATGCCCATTTTCTATAAGCCAGGATAAGGTATTTACACCACCTCTTGCTTTAAAAGCACCTATCTTTTGAAAATTCTCGGCTTTAAAATAAATTTCATGCCCTAGCCAATTATTTAATAGTGAAGATGTTAAAATTGGCGTGGTATTAATATAAGAATCAATACGGCTTTTAGCCTGTTTTATGTCTTTTAAAGTAAGGTTCATTTCTATTTAACAAATAGTAATTCGCGGTATTTTGTTAATGGCCATAAATCGTCTGCCACCAATTGCTCTATAGCATCTGATGCTACTCTAATTTTAGAGAAATATGGTTTTACGTCTTCACAATAAGCTTGCGCCTTTTTAGTAATAGAACTTTGTTTATGGGCTTTTTCTGTAGTAAGCATCAGAGCATCAGTGAGCTTTTTAGCTGTACTAATATGTGCTACTATTTTTTCTAAAATATGTAGTTGTGGTTCTGCCATTTTTTTATGTGCTGCGCCGTACACATCTTTTAAACCTGAAATATTGGCTAATAATATATTTTGATATTTAACTGCAGATGGAATTATATGGTTGTAGATAAGCTCACTAAGAATACGCCCTTCTATCTGAATATGAGATACATAATTTTCTAGCTCCACTTCTTGGTGTGCCGCTAGTTCCTTAGCACTCATTACACCAGTAACATTAAACAATGCTATACTTTCTTTAGAAGTTAGGACTTTTAATGCATCTGGGGTGTTTTTATTATTACTTAGTTTTCTACGGCGCGCTTCTTCTTCCCAGTCTATACTATACCCATCGCCATCAAAACGAATACGTTTAGAGTTTTTAATATATTCCCGTAATACATTAAATACAGCTTCGTCCTTTTTTAAATTTTTCTTGTCGATTAATACATCTACCTCTTTTTTAAAATCTGTCAACTGCTTAGCTACAATTGTATTTAAGATGGTCATAGGTTTGGCGCAATTCATTTTTGAGCCTACCCCTCGCATTTCAAATTTATTACCAGTAAAAGCAAAAGGAGATGTGCGATTACGGTCTGTATTATCTAGTAAAATCTCGGGTATTTTACCTACCACGTTTAATTTTAATTCTGTTTTTTCTTGTGGCGAAAGTTTACCTTTAGAAACACCCTCTAACTCATCTAAAACTTCACCCAATTGCTTGCCAACAAATATTGAGATTATAGCTGGTGGAGCTTCATTAGCTCCTAAACGATGGTCATTACTTGCCGATGCTATTGAAGAACGCAATAATTCTTCATAAGTATCAACGGCTTTTATTGTATTTACAAAAAAGGTTAAGAATTGTAAATTCTTCATCGGCGTTTTGCCAGGGCTTAATAAATTTACCCCAGTATCTGTAGACAGTGACCAGTTATTGTGCTTACCAGAACCATTGACACCTGCAAAAGGTTTTTCATGAAAAAGAACTTTAAAACCATGTTTATCAGCAACCTCATCCATAACATCCATTAATAATAGGTTATGGTCTACAGACAAATTAGCTTCTTCAAAAACGGGGGCTAACTCAAACTGGTTTGGTGCAACCTCATTATGTCTTGTTTTAACAGGAATGCCTAATTGTGTACATATTTTCTCTAGCTCGCTCATAAAACTCAATACCCTATCAGGTATTACTCCAAAATAGTGATCATCTAACTGTTGTTCTTTAGGAGCAGAATTACCCACCAAGGTTCTTCCTGTCATTAAAATATCTGGTCTAGATTGTGCTAATGCTTTGTCAATTAAAAAATATTCTTGTTCCCAACCTAAAGTAGCATTTACTTTCCTTACGTTTTTATCAAAATACTGTGCCACATTCGTTGCAGCATCATCAATAGCACTAAGGGCGCGTAATAAAGGTGCTTTATTATCTAGTGCTTCACCAGTGTAGGAAACAAAAATAGTAGGAATACAGAGTGTTGTTTTATAAATAAATGCAGGAGATGTAGGATCCCATGCAGTATACCCTCTTGCTTCAAAAGTATTACGAATACCACCACTTGGAAAACTTGAAGCATCTGGTTCTTGTTGTACCAATTGTCTACCACCAAATTTTTCCATTGCCCTTCCATCAGGTAATAAATCGAAAAAAGCATCATGTTTTTCTGCTGTAGCACCAGTAAGCGGTTGAAACCAATGTGTATAATGTGTAGCTCCCATAGAAAGCGCCCATGCCTTCATTCCTTCTGCAACCTGATCTGCAATTTTTCTATCTATTTTACTCCCAGATAAAATTGCCGATTTTACTTTTTCGTAAGCGTCTTTAGTTAAAAACTGAAGCATTTTTGTCTCGTTAAAAACATTCTTTGCAAATAAATCTGAGCGTTTTCCTGTCTCGTCTATTGATATTTTCTCTCTTTTAAGGCTATCAGCTAATGCTTTAAATCTCATTTTAGACATATTGAGTGAATTTAAGAACGGTAAAATTAACAATTTAGCATTATATCGCCATTAAAATAGCTATTTTTATTGTTATACCCTCAAAAAATTAGGGGTTAACAATTTTTTGATAACTTTTATCGATTTAACTCCCCTAAAAATAAATCACAAGAAGAAAATAATTATTTTTACACCTTAATTAAATATAAAAAGTAAACTACCTTGTATTATGAGTAAGTCAAAATTAGAGTACATCTGGTTAGATGGCTATTTTCCAACACAAAACATGCGAAGCAAAACTAAAGTGGTAAATGACTTTAGCGGTAAATTAGAAGATTGCCCAATGTGGTCTTTTGATGGAAGTTCAACAAGACAAGCTGTAGGGGGTTCTTCGGATTGTTTATTAAAACCAGTTGCTATTTTCCCAGACCCTGCAAGAAATAATGGATTTCTAGTAATGACAGAAGTTTTAAATGCAGACGGCTCACCGCACGTTTCTAATGGAAGGCATACTATTGATGATGATGATAATGATTTTTGGTTTGGTTTTGAGCAAGAGTATTTTATAATGGATACTGCTACACAACTACCACTAGGCTTCCCAATTGGTGGTTACCCAGCACCGCAAGGATTGTATTACTGTTCTGTTGGTGGCAGACACACACATGGTAGAGATTTAGTTGAAGAACATGCAGATTTATGTATTGCTGCTGGCATTAACTTTGAAGGTATTAACCAAGAAGTTGCTTCTGGACAGTGGGAATTTCAATTGTTTGCTAAAGGCGCCAAAAAAGCAGGTGATGAAATTTGGGTTGCAAGGTATTTATTAGACCGCTTAACGGAGCAATACGGGTATTATATTGATTACCATCCAAAACCATTAGGAAAAGATATGGATTGGAATGGTTCGGGTATGCACGCAAATTTCTCTAATACCACTTTAAGAACTTGCGGTGACCAATCAACATATGAAAAAATATGCGAGGCTTTCCGCCCAGTAGTAAAAGAACATATTGCAGTTTATGGTGAGTTTAATGACCAACGTTTAACAGGTGACCACGAAACACAGTCTATTGACGAATTTAGTTTTGGTATTTCGGACAGAGGTGCATCTATACGTATCCCTATTGCTACTGTAGAAAGTGGATGGAAAGGTTGGTTAGAAGATAGAAGACCAGCATCTAACGGTGACCCATACAAAATTGCAGGTAGAATTATTAAGACTGTAAAATCTGCTAAGGTTTAAGTTACAGCAGTTTTTAATCTAAGGTTATATAAAGACCGTCTTAAGTTAAGACGGTCTTTTATTTTATAGTCAAATACACAAAACTTATGTAAAGTGCCAAAAGAATAAGACCCTCTAATTTAGACAAACGCATTCTTTTTGGCAATACTATTAATGGTAAAACTAAAAACGAAATACCTAGCATCCAATAAACATCATTAGTTAGCAAACCTTCGTCTACAACATTAATAGGCGTAATAATAGAAGTGATACCTAAAACTGCCAGTATATTAAAAATATTAGACCCTATTAAATTTCCTAGTGATATTGCCTTTTCTTTCTTAACAATAGCAATAATAGAAGCTGCAAGCTCAGGAATACTTGTGCCAATTGAAACTACTGTTACACCTATTATACGTTCACTTACCCCAAAACTTTGAGCCAAAGCTTTAGCACCATTCACTAACAACTCGGAACCTCCCCATAAAGCCACACCACCTATAATTAAAAACAAAATTATTTTAATTGCCGATAAAGGAATATCATCATCAGAAACTTCATCTAAATCCACTTCGTTTTTTTGAAAACGAAGCAAATACACTAAAAAAGCAATCAAGAAAACTACAAGTATTATCCCCTCATACTGCTCAAGCGTGCTATCAAAATATATAAAACCAATAAAAAGCGCAGACGCAATCATCATTACCGGCCAATCTGTAGTATAAAAACTTCGCTCTACTTTTATGTTTGATAATAAGACCGTTACACCTAATACCAAACCTAAATTGGCAATATTAGACCCTACTACATTTCCTAAAGCTAAATCGGGAGAGCCATCTAAAGCAGCATTAATACTAACTATAAGTTCGGGGGCGGATGTAGCAAAAGAAACTACTGTTAAACCAATAACAACTTTAGACACATTAAGCCGTAAGGAAAGTGCTACTGCAGATTTCAAAAGCCAATTGCCTCCTAAAATTAATAAAGTCAGTCCTAATGCTATAAAAATAAAATCTTGCATACACTTAATTTAAAGTGTAAAGATATACTAAGATTTTAATTAAAAATGGGTGTTTAGTTGAATCAAAAACTAAATAAATAGTTTATTAACTATAAAAATAGTTTTAATAAAAAAAGACGAAGACAATCACAAAATAATAGTGGGTAAAGCAATAGAAACTAATACTGCTACTGAAACTATTAAACCTGAGTATTTTGATATTATAAACGTACAAGTTAGGAAAGAAGGGGATAAAGAAATTATTCTATTAGAAGGTAAAGAAATTACACGTAAAGACTTGGCTAATCAAGGTAAGGTAGAAAA
>CAZLUS010000150.1:0-5476 GCA_964562775.1 uncultured Flavobacteriaceae bacterium
TAGATGTTTTTCATCATTAAATCCCAAATAGGATCATCTACATTGGTGATGTTACTTTTTAACATTTTTAAAATGAGTGTGTTATTTTCAACTATAGGAGTAACACCTCCAGAAACTGTTGTTGCATCTACAGATCCATTAGCAAATTCACCTACTTGAAAAACTTCGCCATTAAAAGTGTATTGAAAAGCAACCCCTAGTACCTCATCATTACTCAAGCGCTGATTTAAAGAAATATACCCTAATTGCTGATTAAATTGAAAATCTCTTCCTTGATCTAATTTTCTTGCGTTTTCTAATATTGCAAAATCAAAACCTTGATTAGCAGTATAGCCAGGTATATTAAACCCAGCATCTACAGTAGCAATATCTCTAATGGATTCCGTTAATACCCCTCCAGCTCCTATTAAATCTGGATCAAAATCATTTGCGTTATTTTGTGGAAGTCCATTTGCAGAAGATGGATTAAAAAAACCTGCTGGTGCTCCTCCTTGTAATCCAATTCTAGTTAGCTCTGATCTACTTTCTCCTAAATCTTGTATGGCAACTACATTTCTTATATTAGTCGTTATTTGGTTTCTATTGGTTATCCATACCTCTAATCGTGTAATTTGAACTTGAGAGTTAATAAAAGGATAGTTTACTAAAGCGTTATCATAATTATCTCTAAAATACTGCGCCAAGAAAAAATGTCTGTCTTCGTCATAATCTAAAGCAGTTAATGCAAATTCATTTAAGGTTCCACCACCTTGAGCTACTACCGTATTATTTTGTGAACGCTGTTCAGAAAAGACCGTAGTAACGCTTGTTTTACCAAATTGCAATTGTGTTTTTACACCAAATAAACTTTGAGCTCCTGTAATTAAAGAGCTGTTTAAAGGCATGCTTACGTTACCAATTTCTATTTTTTGAAGAATATCATCCTCGTTTGGAGTATAATCTAGTTTAATTAAATTTTGAAAATCGAAAGTAGCTTCGGTATCATAGTTTGCACTTATTTGTAATTTTTCTCCAACCTGACCAAGTAAACTTAGACTAATACGCTGGTCAAAATCGAAAGAAAGGTTAGTTCTATTTCTTGGAGACAAAGCGGGGTTATCATTTTTTTGCCAGATAACACCTAAATCCGTTGCTATTGAACCTTGTGGAACTACTTCAATTGTATTTCCTCCAAAAATTGATTCGAAAAAGTTATTATTTACATAAAAATTTGGCAGTAAATTTTTACGAGCTTCTTCTGAGCCTTCTTTTCTACCCGAAAAGGCATCTATTTTTTCTTTAAAATAAGATTTAGTTGATTCCTTCTGTACTAAATCAAAATATTGATCTGGGGTAAGAAATAATGGATAGTTAACATTAAAATTTCCAACCGTTTCATTGTAGACGTAACGGTCAATTTTTGGATCGTAAGAATACTTAGAAACTATACTATCTGGATTCCCTAAAATGAGCTTACCAATTTCAAATCCTGTTTTTACAGAATCTGTAACCTGCTCATTTGTATCTTGTGCTGCCGTATTATATGTGGCACCAAGAAATACAATAAAAAACAAAAGCCGCTTAAATCCCTTAGATTTAAGAAATGATTTTAACCCTATTTTCAAACTACTTACAAATTTTTAAGCGCGGACTTAATAATGCCCTCTACACTTAGGGAGGAATCCTGAGAAAGTATTCTTTCCACAACTTTCCCAGATTGTCTTCTTGAGTAACCAAGAACCTCTAAAGCAGATAACGCTTCTTCTTTCGTAGTATTGTTTGATTTTAAGGAAACTTCATCAATATCGTAAACTTTAAGAATTTTATCTTTAAGATCTAAAATAACGCGCTGAGCAGTTTTAGCTCCTATACCCTTTATTCCCTGTATTTTAGCAACATCTCCGCTAGCAATTGCATCACGAACTTGTATTGGATCCAAAGAAGATAACATTGTTCTTGCAGTGCTTGCTCCTATCCCAGAAACTGATAAAAGAAGTCTAAAAATTTCTCGTTCAGATTTATCTGAAAAACCAAAAAGTGTATGTGAGTCTTCTTTTACTTGAAGATGGGTATATAATGTAATATTTTCATCACTTGGTAATAACGAAAATGTGTGTAATGATATATTCAAAAAATAACCAACACCATTACACTCTATAACCACATAAGTGGGGTTTTTTTCTACTAATTTTCCTTTAAGGTGATGTATCATTAATTAAGTGTATAAAATACTATTTAGTCATTTTAGCTTTCTTGCGTTTCTCACGTTCTTGAGCATCTATTACTGCAACAGCTGCCATATTTACCATTTCATCAACGCTTGCCCCTAACTGTAAAATATGAACAGATTTTTTAAGTCCAATTATAATTGGTCCTATAGAATCTGCATTGTTAAGCCCTTTTATTAATTTATAATTAATATTAGCAGCATCTAGGTTAGGAAAAATTAGTGTGTTTACCTTTTTTCCTGCAAGTTTAGAAAATGGGAAATTGTTATTACATAGGTTTTGACTAAGGGCAAAATCTGTTTGTATTTCACCATCAACAACCAAACTAGGGTTGTTTTCGTGTAATATCTTAACTGCATCGCGAACTTTTTGAGCTTCTTTATGACTTGAAGAACCAAAATTGGCGTAAGACAGCATTGCAACTACTGGTTTAAAACCAAATGTGCTTGCTACATTTGCAGTCATTTGGGCTATTTCTGCCAATTCTTCAGCATTAGGAGAAATGTTAATAGAGGTGTCTGCTAAAAACAAAGGACCCCTTTCTGTAATCATAATATTAACGGTAGATGCTTTAGTCACTCCTTTAGCTTTACCTACAACCTCAAATACTGGTTTTAATACTTTTGGGTACGCTCTTGAATATCCAGATATCATGCCGTCTGCATCACCTTCAATAAGCATCATAGATCCATAATAATTTCGTTTACCCATATTTATTTTAGCGCTGTAACGCGTGTCTCCTTTTCGCTTACGTAATTCCCATAACTTATCTGCATACCTAGTTCTTACAGTCTTAGATTCATCTGACCGAGGATCAATAATAAGAACATCGGCATCAAAATCTAATTCTTTTTTATGCTTTTCTATCATTTCTTTATCTCCCAGAAGAATTGGAATTGCAATACCTTCTTCATAAACTATTTGAGCCGCCTTTAAAACATCTAATAATTCTGCTTCAGCAAAAACAATTCGTTTAGGGTTTACTTTCGCCCTGTTATGAAGCAATCTAACAACTTTATTGTCATTACCAGACCTACTCATAAGCTCTTCTTCATACTTCTCCCAATCAGTAATTGGTGCTTTTGCCACACCGCTATCCATTGCAGCTTTTGCTATTGCTGGAGGAATTTTAGCAATTAATCTTGGATCAAATGGCTTAGGTATAATATAGTCTTTTCCAAAAGTCAATCTTGTAGTATCATAGGTTATATTTACTTGCTCTGGCACAGGCTCTTTTGTTAATTCTGCTAAAGCTCTAACAGCAGCCATTTTCATCTCTTCATTTATTTTAGTAGCTCTAACATCTAATGCTCCTCTAAAAATAAATGGAAAACCCAATACATTATTTACTTGATTAGGATGATCAGAACGACCCGTTGCCATTAAAATATCATCTCGTGTTTTACAAGCAAGATTATATTCTATTTCTGGATTAGGATTAGCCATTGCAAAAACAATAGGGTTCTTAGCCATAGATTTTAGCATTTCTGGAGAAACAACATTAGCCTTGGACAATCCTATAAAAACATCTGCATCTTGCATTGCCTCATCAAGTGTAGTAATGTTTCTATCTGTAGCAAATTCTGCTTTTTGAGAAGTAAGATTCTCCCTGTCTTTTCTAATAACTCCCTTACTATCTAACATTACTATATGTTTTGCTTTTACACCAAAAGCCTTATATAGTCTTGTACAAGAAATTGCAGCAGCCCCAGCACCATTTACAACCATTTTTATTTTATCTATTTTCTTCCCTGTAAGCTCTAAGGCATTAAGAAGTGCAGCAGCAGAAATTATAGCTGTACCATGCTGATCATCATGCATTACAGGGATATCTAATTCTTCTTTTAATCTGCGTTCAATTTCAAATGCTTCTGGTGCTTTTATGTCTTCAAGATTAATACCGCCAAAAGTTGGTGCAATAATCTTTACTGTCTCTACAAATTTATCTATGTCTTCTGTATCTAATTCGATATCAATACCATCTATATCGGCAAAGATTTTAAAAAGTAAACTTTTACCTTCCATAACAGGTTTAGATGCTTCTGGCCCAATATTACCTAGTCCTAAAACTGCCGTTCCGTTAGAAATAATAGCTACAACGTTTCCTTTAGAAGTGTATTTATATACATCTTCTTTATTCTTTTCTATTGCTAAACAAGGCTCTGCAACTCCAGGTGAATACGCCAAAGCTAAATCACGCTGTGTAGCATAAGGCTTAGTAGGTACAACCTTTATTTTACCTGGCTGCGGTTTAGAATGATAGTTTAAAGCTTCTCTACGATTTTTCTCTTTACTCATACCTTGTATTTGAAGTTAGTAAATTTAATAACTATTCTTATAGAAGCGTGGCGAAAAATAGAAAAAGCTGCATCAGGTTTAGCTATTCTATAGATTTCTTAAGAACGTTCTACCAAAATACCTACGCTATTAAGTATCGCAGCAAAAACAAAATAAATTAGAAAAAGAGAAATTTTAACCCCCATATTTTTCATATGCTTACTCTTTAGAGGTATTTAAGCGCATGGCAAGCACAGCTGAGATAACAAAAAATACACCTGCAAAAAGCATAGCGTTAATTGCATTACCTCCTAAAATATTTTTATAAATAGGACCAAAAGTTACCGTTTGAATAAACATTGGTATTACAATCATCATATTTAAAATACCCATATAAACTCCTCTTCTTTCTTCAGGCACTATTTTAGAGACCATAGTATATGGAATCCCCATCATAGCTGCCCAACCAACTCCAAAAAGAATCATCGGAATTAAAACTAACCATGGGTCCGTTATAAATGAGATACAGAATAATGCCACTGCAGTGCCTAATAAACTTAAAGCATAGACTTTCTTGCTTCCATATTTTAAAGATAGAGGTACTAATATTAAGGCTGTTACCATAGTGGCAGCATTATATGTAAAACTCATACTAGCAGCTTGCGATGCCGCTTCCGAGATTGAATATCCCATAGTTTTTATAAAAAGTGGGGTAGAGAATTGCCAATATACAAATAGGGCATACCATTGAAATAAATAAACCGCCCCAACTTTCCACATAAACTTGGGCATCTCTTTAACGGCTTCAGAAGTCTCCATGAATGGCAATAGTAAGTCTCCAAATTTTTTGAAAAAAGAATTATTAGGGTTCTTCTTAATTCGTAGATATAATATCCAAAGCCAAACCGAAGCGATTATTAGAATTATTAATACAAGAAGATTATAATTTAAAAATAATGCAGGAAATATATATGCTAACAAGTATCCAACTG
>CAZLUS010000151.1:0-2349 GCA_964562775.1 uncultured Flavobacteriaceae bacterium
ATCTTAAAAAGAAAGGGAATTCCATATTATCGCAACCCATAAAAGGTACGGCTCCACGCGCATCTAATACAAAAGAAGACGAATTACTAAAAAAACAACTAGCAAAAGATGAAAAGGAGCGCGCAGAAAATATAATGATAACAGATTTAGTTCGTAATGATTTGTCTAAAATAGCAGCAAGAGGCTCTGTAAAGGTTAAGGAATTGTGTAAGGTTTATACTTTTGAACAGGTACATCAAATGATTTCTACCATTACCGCTAGGGTTAATGAAGATATAAGTCCCATAGAAATTATTAAAGCCACTTTCCCTATGGGGAGCATGACGGGAGCTCCTAAAATAGCGGCTTTAAAGATTATTGAAGAATTAGAAGAAACCAAACGTGGCCTGTATAGTGGTGCTGTTGGCTATTTTAAACCAAATGGAGATTTTGATTTTAATGTTGTTATTAGAAGCATTCTATATAATGAGAAGCGAAAATATGTTTCTTATTCGGTTGGCAGTGCTATAACATCAAAATCTGACCCCGATAAAGAATACCAAGAATGTCTTTTAAAAGCGAAGGCAATGCGAAGTGTTCTAGAAAGTAATTAGGATGCTTAACTTTGCTACGTGCTCATAGCTTTTAAAGAACATATAAACAACTCTTTTCCGTTTTTAAAAACGGAGCAATTTATAGTAGCCTGTAGTGGGGGTTTAGATAGTATTGTACTCGTTAGTTTAGCACATAAACTAAAATTAAATTTTGCCTTAGCACATTGTAATTTTCAATTAAGAGACCAAGAAAGTGATGGTGATGAGTTGTTTGTACGCGATTTTGCTAAGAAGCTAGGTATACCCCTTTTTGTAAAACAATTTAATACTAAAGAAGAGCTAAAAAAAAGAAAAGGCTCACTGCAAATGGTAGCTAGAGATTTGCGGTACGAATGGTTTAATGAATTGTTGAAGGATACTGATTATAACTATCTATTGACAGGGCATCACGGAGATGATAGCTTAGAAACTTTTTTAATTAACCTCTCAAGAGGTACAGGAATAGATGGTTTAACAGGTATTTTAGAGCGAAATAATCAAGTGCTTCGCCCTTTGTTGCCTTTTACTCGTAATGCAATAAAAGACTACGCCGTTACAGAAAAAATAGCTTGGCGTGAAGACAGTAGTAATAAAGAAAATAAGTATTTAAGGAATAAAACAAGAAATACAGTAGTTCCTTTACTCAAAGAGCTAAATCCTAACTTTATAACTAATTTTTTAACAACACAAAGCCGATTACTAGAATCTGCAATTATTAACGAGAATACTAAAAAGCAATTACAGCAAAGCTTATTTAAAAAGCAGAACGGAATTATTAGTATTTCTATTAAAGAATTAGAAAAATTAAAACCTATTTCTAGTTACCTATACCTCTTGTTTAATGAATTCGGATTTACGGCTTGGGACGACATTCAAAAGCTCTTAAAAGCAGATACAGGTAAAGAAGTAAGCTCTACTACGTATCGATTAGTTAAGAATAGAGGTTTTTTACTACTAGACAGTATCAAAAATAATATCAATTCGGAATATTTAATAACTGAGGATGCTATTATTATTGATAGCCCTATTAAGCTAACAATAGAGAGGGTAACAAGTATTACTGAAAAATCAAAAAATATACTCTACGCAGATATGGAAAAGTTAAATTTTCCGTTAGTGTTAAGAAACTGGATAGAAGGCGACTACTTTTATCCAATAGGTATGTCGGGCAAAAAGAAAATGTCTAAATACCTAAAAGACGAAAAGCTAAGTAAAATAGCTAAGGAAAATCAATGGTTACTATGCTCAAATGATACTATTGTATGGGTAATTGGCAGAAGAGCAGACGATAGGTTTAAAGTACAACAAGATACAAAAGACATAATAAAAATAACATGGCATATTTAAGATTCACTTTCTTTTTACTATTTGCTTTTTTTAGCAGTATTGTTTGGAGTCAGTCAGATGATAACCCAGCAGTTTGGAGTCATACTGTTCAAAAAGTTTCTGATACTGAATACGAACTTACTTTTAAAGCTGCCATCTATAAAGAGTGGTTTATATATTCACTGTACAATGCTGAAGGCGGTTCTATGCCAAGTGAGTTTAGTTTTGATAAGGTCGATGTCGATTACGAACTAGTAGGTAAAACCGTAGAGGGTAAAACCTATAAAAAATATACAGAGGTTTTTGATGTTGACGAGACCTTTTTTAAAGAAGAAGCATTATTTGAACAACGAATAAAACTTTTAAAAACAGATGTAAAACAAATTTCCGTTACCCTCTATTATCAAATATGTAAAGAAGTTTGCATTCTAGGGGAAAAGGTTTTTGAAAT
>CAZLUS010000151.1:2449-3603 GCA_964562775.1 uncultured Flavobacteriaceae bacterium
TTAATCTATTTTTTACTAAGCCTACCGTTTCATTTGTTTGACTCTGTAGACTCTCAAATATTGAATACTATAGCCACTAATATTTGGTTGAATGTTTTCTTCTTTGTGATTTTTGTGTTTTTTGCCTTTTCATTTTTCGGCTATTACGAGCTAACCTTACCAAGTTCTTGGGCAAATAAAATGGATGCCGCATCAGCTAAAATAGGAGGGGTGTTTGGTATTTTCTTTATGGCACTAACATTAGCTATTGTCTCTTTTTCATGTACAGGGCCAATACTAGGTGGTCTTTTAGGAAGTACAGCATTAGCACAAGGTAGCGTTGCAACCAACCTTTCTTTTGGAATGACAGGTTTTGGATTAGCTTTAGCTTTGCCTTTTGCCTTATTTGCGTTGTTTCCTGCATGGTTGAATTCTTTGCCAAAGTCTGGCGGATGGATGACTACAGTAAAAGTTGTTTTAGGCTTTTTAGAATTGGCTCTAGCATTCAAATTTTTATCTAATGCAGATTTAGTAGGTAATTGGGGGCTTTTTAAAAGAGAAATATTCCTTGGAGTTTGGATAGTCCTTTTTGTGTTACTAACACTATATCTCTTAGGTGTTTTTCGTTTTCCACATGACTCAAAACAAAAAATAGGAACACCAAGAAAACTATTGGGTTTTGTGAGTGCAGCTTTTGCAATTTACCTTGCTCTTGGCTTAGGTAATATTGTTGACTTAAAACTGTTGAGTGGTTTTCCGCCACCAGCGTTTTATAGTATCACCGAAACAGAAACAGATTGCCCTTTGGGATTAGATTGCTTTAAAGATTTTGAAAAAGGTTTAGCTCATGCCAAAGCAGAAGATAAGCCAATACTCTTAGACTTTACGGGATGGGCATGTGTTAACTGCCGTAAAATGGAAGAAAATGTCTGGAGTGACCCTAGAATTTATTCTCTTTTAAATGAGGAGTACGTGTTGATATCACTTTATGTTGATGATAGAAAAGAATTGGAAGAAAATAAAAAATTCGACTTTCAATACGAATCAGGTAGAATTAAAAATATTGAAACAATAGGACAAAAATGGGGTACTTTTCAAACAATAAACTTTAATGCTGCATCCCAACCCTATTACGTGCTACTATCACCAGATTTAGAAATTTTAAATTCTGCAAT
>CAZLUS010000151.1:3703-5446 GCA_964562775.1 uncultured Flavobacteriaceae bacterium
CGGAACAAAGAAATTAGCAAACTTAGCTAATGGTGTTAATGTGTATTATGATGCTTATGGGATTCCACATATATATGCAGAAAACGAAGCTGATGCTTTTAGAGTACTAGGTTATGTTCATGCGCAAGATAGACTGTGGCAGATGGAGCTATTACGAAGAGTCTCTAAAGGACAGCTTTCGGAAGTTTTTGGTAAAGATTTAGTCGCTACGGATAAATTTTTCCTTTCATTAGGACTTGATGAGTATTCTAAAGAAACGGTTTCAAAGCTTAATAGAGATAGTGAAAGTGTTAGGTTGTCTGAAGCGTATTTAGCGGGTATAAATACTTTCATTAAAGATGGTCCAAAACCTATAGAATTCTATTTAACGGGAATAGATAAAAAACCATTTACCTTAGAAGATATATATGATGCTGTAGGTTATATGGCATTTAGTTTTGCAATGGCTCATAAAACAGACCCATTACTAACCAATATAAAAAATACACTTGGCGAAGCCTATGTAAATGACTTAAGTGTTGATGGTGACACGAGTACAGTTAGAATTAAAAACTATAAGAATACAAGATTAGATACTATACCTTCAAGCATACCAACAAATGTTTTAAGTGCACTAGAAAAATTACCTATTCCACAATTTGAAGGTAGTAATAGTTGGGTTATAGCTCCTAGCAAAACGAAAAACGGAAAAGTAATTTTAGCTAATGACCCTCATATTGGTTTTTCGCAGCCTACTATATGGTACGAAGCCCATATAAGCACTCCTAATTATGAAAAATATGGATATCACCTTGCAGGAGTACCGTTTCCGCTTCTTGGACACGATAGAAATATAGCATATGGATTAACCATGTTTGAAAATGATGATATTGATTTTTACTATGAAGAGGTGAACCCAACGGATACCACCCTATACAAAACAGAATCGGGTTGGAAATCTTTTGATTATGTCACTAAAACAATACAAGTTAAAGATGGAGAGCCTATCCCTTTTAAATACAAAAAGACACGTCATGGACCTGTTTTAAATAATATAGCTAATCAGATTACAGAGGAGCAACCTGTTGCCATGTCATGGATATATACTCAGGTACCCAATAAAGTTATGGATGCGCTGTATGGTATAAGTCATGCTAAAAATAGTAACGAGTTTGCTAGTGCTTTGCCAAAAATACACGCTCCGGGTTTAAATGTAATGTATGGCGATAAAGATGGGAATGTTGCTTGGTGGGCAACTGCTAAACTCTATCATATGCCAGATAGTATTTCTACTAAATTTATTTTAGATGGCACCTCTGGAAAACAAGAGCGATTAGGGTATTTAGATTTTTCTGAAAATCCGCAAGCTATTAACCCACCTTGGAATTATGTGTATTCTGCTAACAATCAACCAGACGCTATTTCGGGTAGGTTTTATCCAGGGTATTATCTTCCAGAAAATAGGGCAAAAAGAATAGTAACACTTTTAGATGAAAAAGATAATTGGGATAAGGAAACAGTAGCAGAAATGATGTTAGATGTAACCTCTTCTGTAAACCCGAGTCTTGTAACTGAAATCACTAAATTGGTTGATATTTCTATCTTTTCTAAAGAACAGTTAATACACCTAGATGCACTTAAAAATTGGAAAGGCAATTACCCTGTAGAAAGTACAAGTGCCACCTTATATCATAGATGTGAGTATTATTTTCTAAAAAATACTTTTGAAGACGAATTGGGGAAAGAACGCTTTGAGCAATTTCT
>CAZLUS010000152.1:0-5445 GCA_964562775.1 uncultured Flavobacteriaceae bacterium
CTACAGCTACAGAATCTTGTAGAATGTAAGTTAAAATAATATTTGCAAGAAATGCAATACAACTGCTATAATTGAAATAAGATATTCTATTAAAAATGATGCTAGAGATTAAATCATTAGCATTAAAGACAAAAGCATGAAGCATTTGCACACCAATTTTAATGAGCAAATAGAAGATTAGAATTCCTAAAGCAATAAAGAAGAGTATAGGGGTTTCATTAGTGTTTTTTGCAAAAAGCACCTCCTTTGATAAATAAATGAATAGCGAAAAATTAATGAGTTGAAAAACAGTTATAAGTATGTGGAACCAGGTTATATGTTTTCCTTTTTTATTATACAAGCCTATGTATTTGTTATTAAAAGGCAAAATTATAAAGTTGAAAAACATGTTTTTAAAAAAATACTTGCTCAATACAAACAGAAAAAAACTACTAAAAATAACTAGCGTTATCCAATCGAGAGAATCTATGTTTCTATAAATGGTTTCCACTAGCGTTCTATTTTATATGATTGACTATTAATGCCAGTTTGCAAACCGTTTTCTGATATAGAAAATTTAAGATATTTTAAATCTTCTTTTTTAGGTTTGGGCAGTGAATATTTAAAATATGTTGTGTCTTTAGCTTTTAAAAAAGTTGTGCTAATTTGGGCAGGACTGTAGTTTATAGTTTGAGTTTCTTCTAATTGTTTGTATGCGTTTAGATAGCCTACTCTTATTATAAATTTTTCTAAAGGAATATTAACAGAGTAGGGATTATATATTTTTAAATCTAAATCTGTAGCTGATAATTTTATGATATCGTAATCAGTATAACAACGTAATTTTCGAAAAGATTTAAAATTTTCAATATAATACCCTTTAAATTCTGTACCCTTTCTATTGTAATATTTAAAATCGCCCTTTTTTATATATTTAGAGATATAGGCAATTTTTTTGCCTTGTACTTTTTTTTCAGAATCATCAATACTATATTGATTTTGCCGGTAGTGAATATTATTTAAAGAAAATGTATTTATTCCTCCAGAATAAAATTGGTACATAGGCGATCTACGGTAGCTATTTTCAAAAACTACAGGGATATCACCAATTTGAGATTTTAAATTAGTTACCCATTCTTTATTACCATGAGTTTCGTAACTAACAGGAAAAAGAGGCTCATAAGCAAGACCTATTCTTCCAATAAGTAATAGAAAGAAACTAATTACTGCCAAACGATATATCCATTTTCTACTCTTAGTGTTGTTAAGTAAATACTCATAGGTAAGAATGGCCATAGGTATGCATAAAACAATAACCCATTGTGTTTGAGTTCTTCGCTGGAAGCTCGATAGTAAAAAGAAAGCAATGATACCGTAACTTAAATAAAGTAGTGCCTTAGTATATGTTCCGCCTGCTTTTCTTTTAAAAAGCGCCCAATAAGCAAAAGGGAATATAAGTCCAAAATTAATAATAAGATTAAGTAGATAACCAAGAGTAAACCCTTCAAAAGTATAAGCTTGATTAGGTCGTTCAAATAGGTGGTATTCTATAGTGACAAAATCATTGTTATAAAGCCAAAGAAAATGAGGTGAATAGGCCAATAAAGAGACTATTACCGCTAACCAAGCATGCTTATTTTTAAGTAGTTTTAAATTAGATAAGAGCACAAAGAAAATAACAAGAACCGCATTGTATTTGCTATACATTAAAGCCGCCATAGCAAGCCCTAATAAAATGGCATTTACAATAGTCGATTGCTTTAAAAAATTCTTATATACTAGTAAAAAGAGTGCAGTAAAAAATAGAAGCGGTGTGTCTGGGAGAGTTAAAAACCCATAAACATTAAAGAGTGGCATTGCAAAGAGTAATAAGAAGAAATGAATTATGTAACTCTTTTTCTTTTCATGGTCTATTAATAACCATAGTAACACAACAGTTCCAACGCTTAAAACACAACTCATTAATCGTACGCCTAATTCGCCATTAAAAAAGAAACCACTAATTTTTATTAAAAGCGCTACTATAGGCGGATGGTCAAAATAACCCCAGGCTAAATTTTGGGCATAATACCAATAATAAGCCTCATCATAAATAAGCTCAGTAAAAAAACTTTGGACTATATTTAGTAGAAATAGTGCGCCTAATAGATATAAAAAAAGCTTTGGAAACTTTTGTTTCATTAAATGAAAAATTGCTAATCACAAAGTTACAAATAATGACATTATAGCGTTCTTTGGTAAAACTTCTAAAGTTAAACCTAAAAGATAGGCTGATAAAAAACACTATTTTTACCCTTTAATTAAAATGTAGTGGCAGACGGATTAGTAATCATACCTACTTATAATGAAATTGAAAATGTTGAGGCTATTGCGCGAGCTGTATTTAGCCTTAAAAAAGATTTTCATGTTTTAGTGGTTGATGATAATTCGCCAGATGGTACGGCAGATACCGTAAAACAATTGCAAAAGGAATTTAATGATTGCTTATTTTTAGAAGTACGCAAAGAAAAGTCTGGTTTAGGAACAGCATATATACATGGGTTTAAGTGGGCGCTAGATAGAAAGTACGATTATATTTTTGAGATGGATGCAGATTTCTCTCATAAACCTAGTGATTTACTAAGATTGCATAGAGCCTGTTTAGATGGGGCAGATCTTGCTGTAGGTTCACGTTATAAAAAGGGGGTTAACGTAGTTAATTGGCCTTTGTTTAGAATTTTACTTTCTTACGGAGCTTCATTTTATGTAAAACTTATAACAGGTATGCGTGTTCATGATCCTACTGCTGGTTTTATGTGTTATAATAGAAAGGTATTAGAAAGTATTGACCTTGATGCAGTGCGTTTTATTGGGTATGCATTTCAGATAGAAATGAAATATCGTGCTTATTTAAAGAAATTTAAAATAAAAGAAGTTTCTATAATTTTTACAGATAGAATACACGGGGAGTCAAAAATGAATTCTTCAATTATAAGAGAGGCAATATTCGGTGTTTTGAGTATGAAGTTTAGAAGTATGTTTAATAGAAATAAGTATAAGTAATGGCTAAAACGCTCTTAAAGAATGCTACCGTAGTTAATGAGAACAAAATTTTTGAAACGGATATACTTATTAAAGGCAATTGTATTGAAAGAATAGATGGGAATATAAGTGACTCAGAGGCAAAAATTATAGATGTTGCTGGTAATTATATTATACCTGGCGTTATAGATGACCAAGTACATTTTCGTGAACCAGGCTTAACACACAAGGGTAATATTGAGAGTGAAAGTAGAGCTGCAATTGCTGGGGGCATAACTACTTTTATGGAACAGCCCAATACAAACCCCCAGACTACAACTATAGAAAAGTTAGAAGAAAAATTTTCTATAGCATCAAAGGCTTCATTTGCAAACTACTCATTCTTGTTTGGTGGTACAAATGATAATCTAGAAGAGTTAAAAAAGTTGGATCCTAAAAGTTGTTCTGGGGTAAAATTATTTTTAGGTTCATCCACAGGTAATATGTTGGTTGATAATGAAGAAGTGCTAGAAAAGATATTTAGAAATACAGAACTAGTCATTTCTACACATTGTGAAGATGAAGGTACAATAAGAAAAAATTTAGAACACTATAAAGCAAAGTATGGGGACAATATTCCTATAGAATACCACCCAATAATACGTAGTGAAGAAGCTTGTTATTTATCCTCTTCTAAAGCTATAGCACTCGCAAAAAAGACAGGAGCACGCCTTCATATTTTCCATGTGTCTACAGGAAAAGAGACGACTTTATTCACGAATAAAATCCCTTTAGAACAAAAGAAGATTACTGCAGAAGTATGTATTCATCACCTTTGGTTTAATGATGCAGACTATAAGACTAAAGGAACTTTAATTAAATGGAATCCTGCGGTTAAAACTAAAAATGATAGTGAAGCACTTTGGGAAGCCTTGCTCGATGACAGAATAGATGTTATTGCTACAGACCATGCACCACATCTTTTAGAAGAAAAGAAAAACCCGTATACAAAAGCTCCTTCAGGAGGGCCTTTGGTACAACACGCACTCCCAGCAATACTACAAAAACATGCCGAAGGAAAAATAGATCTCAAAAAAATTGTAGAAAAGATGTGCCATAATCCCGCAAAACTTTTTGATATAGAAAAAAGAGGTTTTGTAAAAGAAGGTTTTTTTGCAGATTTAGTTGAGGTAGATTTAAACTCTAAATGGATAGTTAAAAAAGATAATATTCTCTATAAATGTGGATGGTCTCCTTTTGAAGGTACTACATTTGGGGCAAGTATAAAACGTACTTTTATAAATGGACATTTGGCTTACGATCAAGGTTCATTTTCTAGTGAAAAGAATGCAAAACGATTGACTTTTAACAGGTAGTATGCGTAGCGTAATTGTATTTATAGTATTTATTTTAATCTCTTGTGGAGAAAAAGTAGTTGAACCACCTGAGAATTTAATTGAAGAAGAACAAATGTCTTTAATTTTATATGATATTGCTATCCTTAATACTACAAAGGGCACTAATCCTGCAATTTTAAAAAAAAATAATATTAAGTTGATGCCTTTTATTTTTGAAAAGTATAAAATAGACAGCTTACAATTTGCCCAAAGCGATTTATATTACGCGTCTATCCCACTTAAGTATCAAGAAATTTACGAAACTGTAGAAGAAAGATTAGAGGTGGTAGTTAATACTATAAAAAAGCAAGAAGATCGTAAAAGAGACAGTGCTAAAAAAGCAAATAAAGTTAGAAAAGATAGTTTAAATGCTATGAAAAAGACAAAACTTAAGGATTCTCTTTTAAAAAAATAGCTGCTGAAGATTTAATACTATTCCCTATAGCTTCATATTTAAACCCAAGGTCTTTTTCAATTTTTGTAGCATTATAAACAATGGTTATACCAATAGTCTGAGCCATTTTTTTTGATAGTAGCCTTTCAGAGTTTGTTAAAAATGACTTTAACCAATCTAATCGCCATAAAATAGGAAGCATCCAATTTTTTAGTAGTCGTTGAGGTGGTTTTTTACCTAATGCTATGGCAAAATTACTAAAGGCTTCCTTGTACAATAAGTTTTCTGCTACTAAAATGTAACGTTCATTGCTAATAGACGAGTTCATTAAATCTATTGAGCATTTAGCTACATCTGTAACGTTAACAAAACCAGTTCCGCCAGGCGGATAAAATTTAAGCCCCTTAAAAATAGTGCTAAAAGTTTTTCCGCTGCCAGTATCCCAAAATCCTGGGCCAACAATAAACCCCGGATTTGTTACAATCACTTTTAAGCCTTCTTGAGAACCGCGCCAAACTTCCATTTCTGCTTTATATTTTGATGTGGCATAAAGATTAGCTAATACACTATTGAATTCTGTATTCTCATCTACTGGAGAGCCATCTATGCTGTTTCCAATAGTGCCAATAGTACTTATGTGACAAATTTTTTTAACCTTATTTTCAATAGATAGGT
>CAZLUS010000153.1:0-3882 GCA_964562775.1 uncultured Flavobacteriaceae bacterium
GTAGATACTGCACTTTTATCTATTATAAAAAACAACCCGAAAAAACTACCTATAAATAAAACTATCAAAAGACCTATTAGGATTCCTGTTATTAATTTTAACTCTTTTAATTTTCCCTCAAGTTTTTCTATGCTTTTTTCTTTTAAATCCATTTTCTAGGTTTTTGATTGGTTACAGATACAACTCTAATTTATCATCGACAGAAATCTATCGTAATAAATTATTATATCTACAGACTAAGATAACACAAAAAATAACCCCCAATTTGTAACTAAACAAATTGAGGGTTTTAATTATTTGTGATGTAGCGGTACGCGCTAAATATTATTTTATAGCGCTAGTTTACCTTCTTATTTTTTTAATGCATCACGAATTTCTGTAAGCAACTCTTCTGCAGTTGGTCCAGGAGGAGCAGCTTCAGGCTCAGGAGCTTTAGTTTTGTTGTACGCCTTAACAATGATAAACATTACAAAACCAACAATTAATAAATTAATTATTGTATTTATCCAAGCACCATAAGCAATTACTGCACCTCCTGCTTCTTTAGCTGCCGCAAGCGTAGCATAATCATTGCCATCCATGGCAAAGTGGAGGTCTTCAAAATTGATTCCTCCTGCAAAATATCCTACAAAAGGCATTGCAATATTGTTTACAAAGCCATTGATTACTGCACCAAGGGCAGTGGCCATAATTACAGCAACAGCAAAATCAATTACGTTGCCTGTCATAATAAAATTCTTAAATTCTTTAAGCATTGTATTTATAGTTTAAATGGTTAATACTAACTGCAATGTACAAAAAAGTAATTAGTTCCCCTGATTAATAAAAAGTTAGCTATACAATTACCCTTTTTACCCTTGGCGATATTGCTGTTAGAAGCTCATAAGAAATTGTATTTGCTCCTTTTGCAAAGTTTTCGGCAGACAGTCCATTGCCAAAAATGATAACCTCATCTCCTTCCTTGCATTCAATGCCAGTAATATCAATCATAATCATATCCATACATACATTCCCTATAATTGGAGCTTTTTTTCCATGCAATAGCACAAAGGTTTTTCCATTACCATATTGTCTAGAAATACCATCCGCATGCCCTATTGGTAAGGTTGCCGTTATCTTATAATCTTTAGCCTTGTAAGCACGATTATAACCCACACTTTCATTAGGTTCTATTTTATGTATTTGAGAGATTATTGTTTTTAGGCTAGCAACAGGTTTTAATTGCTCGTCTATTGTAAAATGATTGCCGTAACCGTATAGCCCTATTCCGCTACGAACCATATCAAATTGCGCTTCAGAATAATTAAGGATACCAGAGGTATTGAGCATATGTTTAAGGGGTGAATACCCTAGATTTTCTGATAGTACGGCGCTTATATTTTTAAAAGTTTCTATCTGCTGCAAACTAAATTCGCGTTCATTTTTATCTTCCGAAGCCGCTAAATGCGAAAATAACGACGCTACTTTAACCTCATTTCTGCCACTTAATCCTTCTAAAATATGGGGAACATCATTTTTCCAAAAACCTAGCCTATTAAGACCGGTATTAAATTTTATATGAATGGGGTACTTGTTTTGTTTTTTCTCTTTTGCAGTCGCTAAAAAAGCCTTTAAAACGTTTCTTGAATACATACTAGGTTCTAAACAACGGTCAATAAGTTCTTTAAAATTTGCAGGCTGTGGGTGTAATACAAGAATTGGCGATTTTATTCCTGCATCGCGTAATAAAACACCTTCTTTTACATAGGCAACGGCAAAATAATCTACGCCTAAACTTTCTAGTTTTTTAGAAACGGCAACCATATCGCTCCCATAAGCAAAGGCTTTTACAACAGCTAAAAATTTGGTGGTGGCATTTAATTTAGATTTAAAAAACTTAAAATTATGCGCTAAAGCGTTAAGGTTAATTTCTAAGGTAGTTTCACCAATATTACTCATTAGTTTTTTCTTTTTTAGAAGTAATCACCTCTGCTTCAACATCCATATGATTTACTTTTTCTTTTAGCATTGCCTTATAAAATGCAGCTCTACTTAAAGGTTCGTACGCTTCGTTTTCTCCTAGTAAAACTAATTTATCATTATTAGATTTTCTAAAACTATAGTTAGCTAAATTCCCTGTTCTTGTACAAACAGCATGTACTTTTGTAACATACTCTGCAGTGGCCATTAAAGCTGGCATAGGCCCAAAAGGATGTCCTTTAAAATCCATATCAAGACCTGCAACAACTACACGAACTCCTCTGTTTGCCAAATCATTACACACGCTAACTATCTCATCATCAAAAAACTGTGCTTCATCTATACCAACAACCTGACAATTATCTGCTAATAATCGAATATTGGCTGCCGCTGGCACAGGAGTAGAACGGATTTCATTAGCATCATGCGAGACTACCATATCTTCATTATAACGAGTATCTACTTGTGGTTTAAATATCTCTACGCGTTGTTTAGCAAATTGCGCTCGTTTGAGCCTTCTAATGAGCTCTTCAGTCTTTCCAGAAAACATAGAACCACAGATAACCTCTATCCATCCAAACTGTTCTTTATGATTTACTGTGTTTTCAAGAAACATATTGTACTTTTAAACGAAAATAAGAGTTTATTCGTTCTTCTTATAAGAACAGTAAAATTACTAATAAATAAAGCTCAATTTTATACTAAAATTTAACCTTTATTTCTAAAAAAGGCATAAAATTTGGTGGTACATTTATAATAAAAAATTAGATAGATGAAAAGACAGATAAGAGAACAGCTAATTAAGCTTTCTACAGATATAATTACATCTAGAGAAGACAAAGAATTGGCAGATTTATATAATGTTGCTAAAGAATTGTACGAAAAATTGGCCGTTTTAAAATTTATTGATGAGAAATTAGATGACATTGAAGTTGATGTATCTAAAAATGTACTTGCATCTCGTTTTGAAAAAATGGCGAGTAGGGTATTGAGTGAGAATACATCTGTCCCAGAGAGCAACCCGCACGAAGAGGATATTATTATTCCTGGTATAGATACCATAAAAGACATGGTTTCTGAAATGCCAACAGAAGCTATTGAACATATTTTTGCTGATTTTATTGCTAAACCTCAACCTACTACTAGTAGTGACCCATTAGCTCAAGAAGATAGTAAAGAAAATAAAAATTCTAAATCCTTAAACGATAAGCTAAATAAAGAATTAAAAATAGGCTTAAATGATAAACTAGCCTTTGTAAAACATCTTTTTAATGAGAATATAGAAGACTATAATCGTATACTCTCGCAATTAAACTCCATAGATACAGAAGAACGTTCTATTGCTTTTATAAATAACATGGTAAAGCCCGAATATAATAATTGGGCAGGCAAAGAAGAGTATGAAACACGTTTTGTCTCCATTATAGAAAGGAAGTTCGCTTAGTTGTATAAATCTTAGTACTTTTAGTTTATTCAACTAAACAAGTTAAAGATGGTAAAAAAGATTCTCTATTGGGGTGCAACAGGTATTCTAAGCCTTATCATGCTATTTTCAGTTTTTAATTATTTTACCAAACATGATATTATATCTGGTTTCTTTGAGCATTTTAGCTATCCTACTTATTTAGTATACCCATTAGCAATAGCAAAATTATTAGGTCTTATAACTATTTGGACTAATTTTTCTAAATGGCTTAAAGAATGGGCTTACGCAGGTTTTTTCTTTAACACCCTGCTTGCTTTTTTTGCACATTATATAACTGATGGAACAGGAATTCTATTTTCCGCTGTAGCTTTTAGTTGTGTTTTAATATCTTATTTCACTGGTAAACATGTAAGACCTTAACTTTGCCCTATGGGAAAGTTGTATTTAGTGCCTACGCCTATAGGTAATTTAGAAGATATTACTTTAAGAGCTATTAC
>CAZLUS010000153.1:3982-5168 GCA_964562775.1 uncultured Flavobacteriaceae bacterium
GCTTGCGTAGAAAAAAATATTCCAGTAGAATGCTTGCCTGGCGCAACAGCCTTTGTACCTGCTCTTGTAAATAGCGGACTCCCAAATGACCGTTTTGTTTTTGAAGGTTTTCTTCCAGTGAAGAAAGGACGACAAACACGATTAGAATTTTTGGCGCAGGAAAAAAGAACCATGGTTTTTTACGAATCTCCCCATAAACTACTAAAAACACTAACTAATTTTGTTGCCTATTTTGGAAAGGACAGGCCTGTTTCAGTATCGCGAGAACTTACAAAGTTATACGAAGAAACAGTACGAGGAACAGTTGCAGAAGTATTAGAGCATTACACCAACAAACCCCCAAAAGGCGAAATAGTAATTGTAGTTAGTGGCAAATAGAAACACAAAATGACGATAACAGCATTTAAAAAGAAACTAAAAACAAATCCCAAAGCAATCGACTTTCAAGAGACCATACAGCTTATTGAAAGCAATTATACATTTACCCCCACTCCATTTGTAAATGGAAGTGTAAAAAATGAAGCAGGAAACAACTCTGGCTCTTGCAAAGTTTTTGCATTTGCTAAATTAGAAGGCTTAACAGAAGAAGAAACCTTAGCTTGTTTTGGTCAATATTATGCAGATGTCCGTAATACACCTAATGGAGAAGACCATCTAAATATTAGAAACTTTATAAAAACAGGTTTTAAGGGTATTCGTTTTGAACAAGAAGCACTAGCCCTTAAATAAATATGCAAAAACTACTGGCAGAAATACGAAGTTGTGAGGTTTGTAAAGACCACCTCCCTTTGGGGCCTAGGCCCGTAGTTGCTGTTCATAAAGACGCTAAAATCATTATCATAGGACAAGCTCCGGAAACTAAAGTTCACAAAACAGGCGTGCCGTGGGATGACCCTAGCGGTAAGCAATTGCGTAAGTGGCTTGGTATTACTGATGCTGTATTTTATGACGAAACTAAAATAGCCATTGTACCTATGGGATTTTGCTATCCTGGCAAAGGTAAAACTGGCGATTTACCACCAAGGCCAGAATGTGCTCCTTTATGGCATCAAAAACTATGGGATAGCATGCCAAATCTAGAGTTGATTATTCTTATCGGCACATATGCCCAGAAGTATTATTTAAAAAAGGATATGGAGAAGAACTTAACAGAAACGGTTAGGTCTTATAAAAAATACTTGCCAAA
>CAZLUS010000154.1:0-5101 GCA_964562775.1 uncultured Flavobacteriaceae bacterium
TTTGGAATCTATTTCTAAATCCTGTTTTTGGTTGTATGACTTTGTATTCTTTCATTTTTCTTCTTCTTTAAATACTACGAATGCAATTACAACACCAATTATAATTCCTATCAAAGATCCGTATACGGTCCCTGTTGCTACATTTCCTGAAACAGCACCTATGGTAGTGCCAATACTTGTTCCCATAGCACTACCAATAGCTATGCTGTATATTTGATTTTTATTCATTTTAGTGACTTAAAGTTCCTGTGTTAACTACTGGAGACGCATCTTTATCGCCGCACAATACAACCATTAGGTTACTAACCATTGCAGCTTTACGTTCTTCGTCTAAGTTTACAACGTCTTTTTTGTTGAGTTCTTCAATAGCCATTTCTACCATGCTTACTGCACCTTCTACAATTTTATGCCTAGCAGCAACTATGGCCGTAGCTTGCTGGCGTTTTAGCATTGCATTAGCAATTTCTTGTGCGTAGGCTAGGTAGCCTATTCGCGCTTCTAATACTTCGATACCAGCAATAGACAAGCGCTCGTCAATTTCTTTTTCTAGAGCGTTACTTACTTCATTTACACTAGAGCGTAGCGTAATGTCTTCGTCATGCCCTTCATCTGCAAAATTATCGTAAGGATACATACTTGCTAGCTTACGTACTGCTGCATCTGTTTGTACACGAACAAAGTTTTCGTAATTATCAACATCAAAAGCTGCTTTGTATGTGTTTTGAACACGCCATACCAAAATGGTGCTAATCATCACAGGATTGCCAAGTTTATCATTAACCTTTAAGCGCTCACTATCAAAATTGCTAGCGCGTAATGATATTTTCTTTTTGGTAAAGAATGGATTCACCCAATAGTACCCATTCTTTTTAACCGTCCCAACGTATTTACCAAATAAAAGTAAAACACGAGAGCCGTTTGGCTGTACCATTAAAAAACCAAAAGCGATTATTAATGCTGCAACGATACCAAATGCAGGCCACGCTGTTTCGTAGATAGGGATTAAAGCTATACTTCCAAAAAATAGGATGATGAATAGAAATAGCATAAGGTAACCGTTAGCAGGGACAATGATTTTTTCTTCTTTCATAATTTAATATTTTATAGTTGATTTAATATGATATCAAAATAATATCATAAAGATATAATTTATTTAGTTAGTATCCAAATTGTTTCTTTTGTTACAACTAAAATTATTTTTATTAAAATAAAGTTTGGCACGCCCTTTGATTTATATAAGATGTAATGAAAAATGCGATAGTCGGCTGGTTACCGACAACTACAAACGCTATCATTACGATTGGTTGGTTAGTTAGTAAAAAAGCCGTTTCAGTTTTGAAACGGCTTTTTTTAGTTTAAGAAGTTTTTATTACTAATTACTTGCTATTACTTATAAATTCTACTATAGATGTTATTAGCTCTGGATTTATAGTTCTAAAAGCTTCGTTATATGATTTAGAGTTTTCTAGTTTATCACCTTCAATGGTGAATAAAACATGGTTCATGTTTTTTATAATCTTTAATTGCGATTTCTCATTAGCAGCTGCTAATTGTTTTGCTTCTTCTATTGGTACTTGTAAATCTTTTGTACCGCTAACAACTAAAATAGGTATAGTTATATTGGCTATGACTTCGGTTGGCTCATAAGCCATCCAAGATATCATAAAGGGTTGTGTTTCTAGATTAAACATATCTGTAAGCGCAGGAGGGAAGTCTTTAGTTGTTTTTCCAGATTTTAATGTTTTTATAACACGTTTAGTATCTTCTGCAAATTGTCTTGCGGTATTATTAATTTGTTCAAATATCACATCTCCTATATTTTTACCTGCTCCAGCGAGTGAGATAAATCCATCTACATCGCCATCTACTGCTAGCATACCTACAAGACTACCTTGACTATGACCTACGATATATATATTAGAAAACTGGTCTTTGTTTTTGAAATAAGATACAACCGCTTTTGCATCTATAACAAAATCATCAAATCGCATTGACTTTACATCAACTTTTCCTGCTCTTATCTGTTTTACGATACGTTTATCATATCTAAAGGATGAGATACCATGCTCAGAAAGCGCAATTGCTAATTTTTTTAGATTATTACTTCTTAAAAAATTTTGGTTACCATTTCGATTTGTAGGACCAGAATCGGGTATGATAATTACTAAGTCTGTTACCTTATCGTTTTTTGGCGTTATTAAGCTTCCGTCTATTAATTTAGAAATACTAATTTCACTTTCGTTATAGATTTTGTCTTGACCTGCAGATAGATTGATTGCAAAGAATGCGAGGACGGATATAATTATTTTCATCTTTTTGTCTAAAAGTACGTTACAAATATAACGAGATATTATCTCGTTTCTTATTAATACGATGAGTTAAATACAAAATCTACGGAATTAAAAACAGTGTATTTCATCGTTAAAAAGATGTTTTTTATGGAATAATGTTAAAATTTAATGCATTTCATCGATAATTTATGTTTTTAATCGTTCAAATTGAAATAGCCTTTTATATTTGTTGTGTACTAAATTAGTTTTTAGTTCAATGGATTAATTAATTAAATATTTGCATTATGTTGTTGGCTTTAGAGACCCTGAATCTACTAGCATAAATCAAAGCAAATTAGGAAAACCGAGATTGAGGGATCTCGGTTTTTTATTTTTATATACTTCTTTAATTATATTAAATTTCTAAAAGTTAAATTAATTCGTTCTCCAATATTCCTTTTTGTTTTAGCGATTTGATGAAGCCAATGCTCTTGCATGGGGCCTTTCATAATCAATAGACTACCATGTTCTAAAATTAATTTATGGCGTTGGTTTTTTAATGTTCTATGTTTAAAATGAAATGGACGTTCTTCTCCAAATGTTACAGAAGCTATAACAGGATGTTTTCCTAGTTCTTTTTCATTATCTGCGTGCCAGCCATTACTATCATTACCATTACGGTAAAGATTAAGTAATACTGTATTAAAATTGTGATTAGATATGCTTTCTACTTTAGATTTTATGTCTAATACATCTTGACTAAAAATATTAGGATACATGGTTATACTAGAATAGGAGTAGGGTTTTTTAGTGTTACTATATAATGCTGTTAATCTCGGCTGTTTATAGGTTTTCCCAAAGATTGTTATATCATCCTCTTGCCAGTTAGTTTTTGTTTTTAGAGACTTAAAGTAAGCATCTGATTCAGTCTTAGAAAAGAAGTTAGCATAGTATATAAGCTGAGCATCAGGAGGGTTAAATTCTTGTTTTTCTTTAGAAAATAAATCCATAGATAATTTTATCTAAATTAGCAGTGATGAAGCTCTACAAAAATACTCTATTTCTATTAGTAATCGTTTTGTGTTTCTATAGTATAACGCAGAAATCTACTGTTCCTGATAGTTTTGTGAATGTGGTCAAAATTATACCAGACTTAAACATAGAGCTACGTTATTATTCTAATAATAATTTTATTGGAGATACTATAGAGGGTTATAAATCTAACACCTTATATCTCACAAAGAATACTGCAAATAAGTTAAAGCTTGTGCAAGATGAATTACAAAAACAAAATCTCTGCCTTAAAGTTTATGATGGTTACAGGCCGCAACGTGCAGTAAATCATTTTGTACGATGGGCAAAACAAATTGAAGACACTTTACAGAAAGCTAAATTTTATCCTAAAGTAGATAAAAGACATTTATTTAGAGAAGGTTATATAGCTAGTAAATCTGGTCACAGTCGTGGTAGCACTATAGATTTAACCATTATTGATGGGAAAACAGGGATGGCTTTAGATATGGGAAGTCCTTATGATTTCTTTGGGCCGCAGTCTTGGGTTAATTTTTCTGGTATTACTGATAAGCAAAGAGCAAATAGGATATTACTTCAAACAGTAATGAATAAAAATGGATTTAGGTCGTATTCTAAAGAATGGTGGCATTTTACTTTACAAGGCGAACCTTTTCCTAATACTTATTTTGACTTTGAGATTAAGGACTAATCTTTAAAAACGTGTAAGTCTATACCTATACCATAATTATTTAATCCGTTTTTTAATAAAGAGGATTGGAATCCGTTTCCTTTTTTAAATGCTTGCCAGTCATTACCATTAATAAAAACACGTTTTATAAAAGTTCTATTGGTATTTATTTCGTCAGTAAACGGAAGAAGAGGTCTAAAATTCGTTGGTATTTTCACAATACCTTCTCTACTTTTAATTTCTTTATACTTTTTATTGGGTAGTAGTTTTCCTTTAGTATCAGTATAACCGAGTACTTGTAGTGATATAAAAACACCGTCATCTGGCATTAAAATATTTAGTTTTGTAATGTCTAACTCATGATAATCACCATCTTTTTCGGTAGCTCTAAAAACTATAGTTTCAGTATTTAAATGTTTGCCAGGTTTTCCATTATTATTTTTGTAAAGATTTACCTTAAATAAGGTAGAAAAACGTTTTTTATCTTTATTAGACCGTTTTCTTTTTTTCCAATCTTTAGATTCTAATGCAATAGGAAATTTAACTTTAGCTATACGTTTTAGTTTTTCATCTTTATTTTGGAAATAAACAGCAATTTCAGACTCTATAGTAGGTAACCAACATTTATAATAATCGTCATCTAAATACGGCTTTAGGCTTTCGGTTTTATACTTTTTATTTTTTGTTTTGTCTAAGGTTACACCTATAACAACTTCGTCTAATTCGTCTGCTTGAGGCTGTAATAAAAGTTGAGGTTTGAGTTGTTTTACAGACAAGGCTAATGCTTTATAACCCAAAGCAGATATGTATAATGAATCTATATCGGGATAAATCTTTTTTGTAAATAAAAACATGCCATCATCATCAGCTACAATCCCATTTCCGTTACCAAAAGATATAGATGCATAAGAGACAGGTAGGTTAGATTCTTTGTCTAAAATCACTGTTTGGGCCTGACTATGAAAAAAAAATAGTGTAAATAGGGGAATAAAACGTAGTACTTTCATTATAGATTTAAAGATACATGTTTTAAAACAAAAAAACGGTATCATCGTAATTATGATAACACCGTTTTTGGTTGGGTTGATTGATTGTTACTCTTCTAATGATTTTTTAGTCTGTGTGTATC
>CAZLUS010000155.1:0-5045 GCA_964562775.1 uncultured Flavobacteriaceae bacterium
AGTGTTGATTTTCCAACATTGGGTAGACCTACGATGCCTGCTTTCATATAGTATGCTAATAGAACCGAGAAAACAAAAGATATACTCAGTCAAGTTTGTATTTCAAAATTTTGCGCAAAGATAACTTTTACTTCTGTATAAAAAATTACAATAATATGTAGACTATCATATACTTATCATAGTTGCTTCATAATTAGCTGAATTTACAGAAAAGCAAATACAATCTTGGGGTAATAAATCAAAGTATTTATGATTTCTAGCATCTTTTTTAGCAAATAGTAATTACATTGCGCTAATTCCATCATTTTTGAAATGAACGATTCTTCAGAGAAAACAATATGGCATTTATTTATAGAAGGTGATGCGAACGCCTTCTCTTCGCTTTTTAAAACATACTATTCGCAACTGCATAACTATGGATTAAAAATTTCAAAAAACACTGCATTCACTGAAGACTGTTTGCAAACCTTCTTTGTCTATTTATATGATAATCGTAAAAATTTAGGAAAAGTAACACATGTTAAATCATACCTTTTTGTTTCCTTTAGAAGAGCACTTCTTAAATATTTAAAAAAAGAAAGAAGGTTTACCAATTACGATGAGGTTTTTGAAAATATAAATGCTTTTGAGTTTTCTACCGAAGAGCTTATGGTAGAGCAAGAATTTACCAAATTAAGAGTAAGTGCCTTAACACAATTACTTAACAATTTATCATCACGAGAACGCGAAGCCATATACCTCAAATATTATAGTAGCCTCTCTACCAATGAAATAGCAGAGGTAATGGATATTTCTTATCAAAGTGTTCTCAATACACTACAAAAGGCATTTACCAAGCTAAGAAAGCATATAGAATCAAGCGAAATCAAGCAGGTTTTTAAAATAGTTTAAAATTTCTTCAAAAAAATAGGGTATAACATCAAAGTATAAGTCTCTTTAACAATAACGACTATACTATGAATGAAAATAATCAATCTCTTTTAGAGGTTCTTTTAAATGATACTTCCTTTAAAAACTGGGCTAACCAGAGCAATCAGAATGATGTTGTATTCTGGGAAAATTGGATTAAAAACAATTCTGATAAGATAGAAACGGTTTATACTGCAAAGTCAATTATTACAGGTATATCCTTTAATAAAACTGAACTTTCTGAAGGAAAGATAAACATGGAATTGGATGCAGTTCTAAACCAAATTTCATCTAAGGAAAACAAAAAAGTTATTCTTTTAAATAACAGGGTATCGCAAAGAATTCAAAAATATGCTGCTGTTGCGGCAATAAGTATACTCTTTATTGTTTTAGGTAATACCTTTCTAAACAGTTCTTCAGATGTAATACATAAAACAGGTTTTGGAGAAATCATTGATTTAAAACTTCCCGATGGCACCTCTGTTGTTTTAAACGGAAACTCTGAAATTAAATATGATAAAGAAAATCCACGTGATATAGAACTTCAAGGTGAAGCTTATTTTAAGGTTAAACCTATTCCTTCTACAAATGCAAAATTTTGGGTCAAAACCAACGACCTTAAAGTAGAGGTATATGGTACTCAATTTCATGTAAATACTCGTGAAGAAAAAACAGATGTCTTGTTAGATGAAGGTTCAATTCACTTGGTTTTACAAAATGGAACTACCAAAAAAATGGTTCCTGGTGATTTGGTTTCTTTTTCAAAAGAGAATGACCAAGTGACGCATCATAAAGTAACCAAAGAACTACCATATTCCTTATGGAGAGAGGGTACTTATGTCTTCAACAACATCTCGCTACAAGAGGTTATGAGTAATATAGAACACGCCTATGGAATTAACGTAGAATTCATTGACGAAGAACTTAAACACCAATTATTAAC
The DNA here is from genome assembly GCA_964562775.1 of uncultured Flavobacteriaceae bacterium. Taxonomy (GTDB): domain Bacteria; phylum Bacteroidota; class Bacteroidia; order Flavobacteriales; family Flavobacteriaceae; genus Croceitalea. Next base: position 1,853 of record CAZLUS010000155.1, read on the forward strand.
TGGGGGTATACCTAACCAAAACTTAAAAATTTGCTTATCAGCTATCGAAAAAGCAACAGGAACACGAATTGTTCAAAAAGACAATAGACTGCTATTATTTAAAAGCGCAACTAACTTAAACTAAACATTATGAATGAAAAAAGTTTTATGAAAACACTAATTTTGGTTTTCCTTTTTTTAGGGATTACAGTCAACGCTACAGAAAAAAAAGAAGCCATATTAGGTCAGGATATTGCATTATCTGAATTCCTAGAAGAAATTAGCAAAACTCATGAAGTATTCTTCACCTATAACCCAATAGTAATTTCTGGCGCAAAACTAAATCCAGAAGAGTATCGCTACAATACCTTAGCTAAGATTATTACCAAATTGGAAATTAAAACTAAATTTGATTTCGAATATTTAGGAAACAAATATTATGTAGTACATCCAAAAAAAGTTAAGAGAGTTGCTGTAAAAAAAGTGAGTACTATTGATATTTCTAAATTTAGAACAATCAACGATTTATCTATACTTCAAAATTCGGTTACTGGAAAAGTAGTAGATCAGGATGGAATTGCTTTAGCAGGTGTAAATGTAATTGAAAAAGGCACTTCTAACGGTACAACTACTGATTTTGATGGTAACTACGAAATTACTGTTGGTTCTGATGCAACACTTGTATTTAGTTATATCGGATTTGGATCCGTAGAAGAAAACGTAAACGGTCGTTCTACAATAGATGTTAAATTAGTTGAGGGCGTTCAACTAGATGAGTTTATCGTAGTAGGTTCTAGAAGCCCAAAACGTACTTCTACGGATACTGCAGTACCTGTAGATGTTATTGATGTTGCAGACGTCGCAACTCAAAGTGGGCGAATTGAAATTAATCAATTATTACAATTTGCAGCGCCTTCTTTCAATGCCAACAAACAATCTGGAGCAGATGGAGCAGATCATGTTGACCCTGCTACATTAAGAGGTTTAGGTCCTGACCAGACTTTAGTGCTTGTCAACGGAAAGAGAAGACACCAATCTTCATTAATCAATCTTTTTGGAACTAGGGGTCGTGGTAATTCAGGAACGGATTTAAATACAATACCAACAACTGCTATTAAACGTATCGAAATTTTACGTGACGGTGCAGCAGCTCAATATGGCTCCGATGCAATTGCTGGTGTTATTAATATAGTACTAAATGATAAAGTAGGCGAAGTAACTGGTTCGGTTAGTTATGGTGCATTTAATACGAATGCAGATGGAGATTTCCCCGATGGAACACCAAATACAGATGGTAATCGTTTAGATGTGGATAGAGATGGTAATCAAATTGGTGATGACCAAAGTTTAGATGGTGGATCAGTAAGAGTAGCTGCTAATTATGGGGTAGCTTTAGGAGAAGAAGGTGGTTTTGCCAACTTCACCACAGAATACATTAGTAAAAATAAAACTTTAAGACCAGGGTTTGATTTTAGACGTGGTTTTGGTGAAGCTGCTTTAGATGGTTTCAATTGGATAGTAAATGCTGCTATACCTATTTCTGAAAATACAGAACTGTATGCCTTTGGAGGAAGAAATTTTAGAGATACTGATGCTTTCGCATTTACTAGAAACGGCGGAGAAAGAGTGGTGGAATCTATTTTCCCTAACGGATTTACACCACGTATCACTTCAACCATCATTGATAATTCTATTTCTGCTGGCGTACGAACAGAACTTAAAGGGGGATGGAATGCTGATATTAGCCATACATGGGGTAGAAACAATTTTCATTATTTTATTCAAGGAACCTTAAATGCTTCTCTTGAAGAAGCTTCACCTACCGATTTTGATGCAGGTGGACATACTTTAAGTCAAAATACTACAAATCTTGATTTTTCAAGATATTTTGACGATGCGTTAGAAGGTATTAACCTTGCTTTTGGTTTAGAATACAGAACAGAAAACTTTACAATTTTTGCTGGTGAAGAAGGTTCTTTTGGTACGTTTGATGAAAATGGAATATTAATTACCGATCCATCTACCCAAACGCAACCAACTATACTAATTGATGGTGAAGAAGTAGCTAGGCCAGGTGGTTCACAAGGTTTTCCTGGATATAGCCCTGCCAATGAAGTAGATCGAAGCAGAAGTAATATTTCTTTATATGCAGATAGCGAATTTGATTTTACTGAAACTTTTTTAGTTAGTGCGGCAGCACGATTTGAAAATTATAGTGATTTTGGAAGTACACTAAACGGAAAACTTGCTGCTAGATTAAAAGTATCAGATAATATAAATATTAGAGGGTCCGTAAGTACAGGGTTTAGAGCACCTTCTTTAGCTCAAGTCTTTTTCAATTTACGTTTTACTGATTTTCAAGGTGGAGTTGCATCAGAAACGCTTTTGTCTCCTAACAACAGTCCTGTTACTGCTGCTTTCGGAATTGGACAACTTCAAGAAGAAACTGCTTTCAATACAGGCTTAGGTCTTACTGCAAATTTTGGTAGTTTTAGCGCTACAGTTGATGGTTATTTAATTAATGTAGATGATCGTATTGTACTTACTGGAACTTTTGATGCTAGTAATCTTGGATTAAATGTATCTGAGGCGCAATTTTTTGCAAACGGAGTAGATACGCAGAGTGTAGGCTTAGATGTTGTTTTATCATGGTCAAAACGATGGGATGATTCTAAATTTTCTGCTACTGTAGCAGGAAACATAAACAATCTGACTATTGACGAGGTAAACAATAGAGATTTAGACGAAGACACATTTTTTGGTGCAAGAGAAAGAGCATTCTTGCTTGCTTCTGCACCTGATAGCAAGTTTGTTGCAAACTTAGGTTATGAAAAAAATAAATTCAATGCAGCTTTGTCAGCCACTCGTTATAGTTCTATAACATTAATTGATTTTGCTGGTACAGAGGACTTTTACAGTGCTAAAACATCTACTGATTTAAATGTAGGTTACAAGTTGTCTGAAAATCTTAATTTATCCGTTGGAGGGAATAATATTTTCAATGTATATCCTGACCAACAAAGTGACTTTGAAACTGAAAGTGGTGGTTATTGGGATGCTGTTCAACTAGGTTTTAGTGGAGCTTTTTACTATGCTAGAATTGGATTTAATTTTTAAATAAACCCACCATTTTCTATATAATATCTAGCCGTCCAGAAATGGACGGCTTTTTTTATATATTAGATTTATGCAAAAAATAGCGTTACAAGGAATT
>CAZLUS010000156.1:0-4994 GCA_964562775.1 uncultured Flavobacteriaceae bacterium
TGTTAATAGTATCTACTGTAGAAAAAGAAAGTCCATTCAAACTAATTTGAATGGACAGTTTTTTATATAATCTTGGTAGACTTTTACTTTCTATATTAATTGTCTTTTCTGTCATAGAGTACTGGCCAGTTACCATTGGTACTAACGTTAGTTAATGAACCTACTCTAATTTCGGATCCATTTACTTCTTCAACACTATTGTGTGCATTTTCCTTAGCTCTTAAATCACTTGGTTGGTCATACAGTACAACGTTCTTTTTCACTTTTGCTACAAAAACAGGTGCTTTATAACCACTCTTGTCTATAATGTCTGATTTCATTTCGAACTTTTCTCCATTTTGTGCATGCGGAACGTTCATCATTGTTTTGTAACGGTTGTCTTTTTTAAATAAAGAGTCTTTAACTTTAACCGTCCCAAGCGTATCTATTAAAATAGAATCTTTTTGTACTTCAATTCTATAGGTATTATCATAAACCAAAAATGAAGTATCTCTTTGTTGCGTTATAGTATAGTTGGCAGTATCTACAAATTGAACAAGACTATTAAAATTACCTGCATACTTACCATTAACTACCTTATAAGCTTCTTGTGAATCTCTAATATCTTTTAGGTTGCTAATTATATCAGAAAAACGTTGTTCACGAACTTTGTTAAATTCTATTGGCGCATTAATAGATTGATAAATTTTGTATCCCATAAATATAGAGACCAAACTGAAAAAAAGAATGATAAAAGGTTTTAGTTTGGCAGGTAATTTATCAAGCATAAATACCAATGCAATTATTAATAAAATGGCTATAACAATAATTAGTATCATAATAAATAAAAAGTATCTTGTTAATTATAATTTAGTGGTCAAGACAAATCTACAATTTTTTTTCAATCACGAAAGTTTTTGCCATAAAAATCCTGCCTATATTTGAAGTCATATGATTAACATTACGTCTGGCAATTTCCATAAGGTTTTAGTAAAAGAATTTCCACATTCACCTACAAGTTTACAAGATGTTACTTTACAAAAGCTAGCAGACTTTGTATTTTCTAAAGAAAAAGAAGCGCTTTTTCTACTTAAAGGATATGCAGGAACAGGCAAAACAACCATAATAGGGAGTGTTGTAAAAAACCTATGGCATGCCAAAATGAAAGCCGTTTTATTAGCACCTACAGGTAGAGCTGCTAAAGTTATGTCTGTATATGCTAAGACAAAGGCATTTACCATTCATAAAAAAATCTATTTTCCTAAAAAAGAAGCTAGTGGCGCAGTAAAATTTACACTAGCGCCAAATAAGCATAGAGATACTTTGTTTATTGTTGATGAAGCTTCTATGATTCCAGATGCTCCTGCAGATTCTAAACTTTTTGAGAATGGGTCTTTATTAGACGACTTAATTTTTTATGTCTATTCGGGTCATAATTGTAAATTGATTTTAATTGGCGACACAGCACAATTACCCCCGGTAAAACTAGATTTAAGTCCAGCCTTGGATGAAAATAAATTAGAATTACATTATAATAAATCTGTTGCTAAAGTTGAGCTGGATGAGGTAATGCGGCAAACAGAAGACTCAGGAATTCTTTTTAATGCTACAAATTTACGCGAGCAATTGCAAAGCGAGTATTTTGATGCATTTAAATTTCACGTAAACACTTATAAAGATATAGTGCGTTTAGTGGACGGTCATGAAATACAAGAGGCTATAGATGCTTCTTATTCTGAAAATGGAAAAGAAGAAACGGCAATTATCGTTCGTTCTAATAAAAGAGCTAATCTTTATAATGAGAACATTAGGCAGCGTATTCTTTTTTTAGAGAATCAAATTTCGGTAGGGGATTTTATGATGGTAGTTAAAAACAACTATTTTTGGCTTAAACCCGCTTCTGAAGCTGGTTTTATTGCTAATGGCGATATAATCGAAATTTTAGAACTCTTTGCAATTAAAGAATTATACGGATTCTCCTTTGCAGAAGTAAAGGTGCAAATGGTAGATTATCCCAATCAAAAACCATTTGAAACTGTTTTGCTTTTAGATACCATTAAAGCAGAAACACCATCTTTACCTTATGAAGAGAGTAATAGGCTATATCAAGAAGTTTCAAAAGATTTTGCACACGAAAAATCGAAATACAAGAAATTTTTAGGGGTAAAAAACAACAAATACTTTAATGCTTTACAAGTTAAGTTTTCTTATGCTATAACCTGTCATAAATCGCAAGGAGGGCAATGGAACACTATTTTTGTGGAACAACCTTATCTGCCAAATGGTATAGATAAAGATTATTTAAGGTGGTTATATACTGCAGTAACTAGAGCAAAAAACAAACTATATCTTATAGGTTTTAAAGATGATTTTTTTGTTGCTCAAGAATAACCTATTTTAGTCTAAATCCTTTACAATGACAACAGAAACTATTATCAGTATATTTTTAGGAGTTGGTTTAGCTGCTTCTACTGGCTTTAGAGTTTTTTTACCGCTATTTGCGCTAAGTTTGGCTTCGTATTTTGGTGTTTGGGAATTAAACAATAGTTGGGTGTGGATTGGAAGTTTAGCTGCTGTAATAACTCTTGGTGTTGCTACGCTTGCAGAAGTTTTTGCCTATTTTATACCCTGGGTGGACAATGCTTTAGATGGTATAGCAGTACCTTTGGCCGCAATAGCAGGTACTGCAGTAATGGTTTCTACTATAGTTAATCTTGACCCCGTAGTTACATGGTCATTGGCAATAATAGCAGGTGGTGGTACAGCTGCTGCTATAAAAGGAGCAAATGCAACAGGTAGACTAACATCGACGGCAACTACTGGTGGCCTTGCAAATCCATTAGTTTCAACAGTAGAGACAGGAACAGCAGTAGTAGTATCAACTGCTTCTATATTTGCACCAATTTTGGCTGCTATTTTAGTAATTATAATATTAGCAGTGATTTTTAGAATATATAGAAAGCTAAGACCTAAATCTTCACCTAATGAATAACTAAAATAGAATTTTAAGTGAAGATAATCTCTATGATACCGGCCCGTTATCAGGCCTCTAGGTTTCCAGCAAAATTAATGCAGGATTTAGGAGGAAAACCTGTGATTCTTAGAACCTACGAAGCAACTGTTAACACAAACCTTTTTGATAGCGTATATGTAGTAACAGATAGCGATATTATTTTTAAACATATAGCAGCAGCAGGAGGTAAGGCTATAATGAGTAAAGAAAAACACGAGAGTGGTAGTGATAGAATTGCAGAAGCTGTTGCGGATATGGATGTTGATATTGTTATAAATGTGCAAGGCGATGAACCCTTTGTTGATACCGAGAGCCTTAAAAAAACAATTCAAGTTTTTAAAGAAGATACCACTAAAGAAATAGATTTAGCTTCTCTTATGACGCCTATTACAGATTGGGAAGAAATTTCTAATCCAAATACAGTAAAAGTAATTGTAGATACTAGTAATTTTGCATTGTATTTTTCTAGGTCTCCAATTCCCTATCCAAGAGATAAAGAAATTGAAACCACGTATTATAAACACAAAGGAATATATGCTTTTAGAAAAAGAGCGCTTTTAGATTTTAAAAAGTTGCCCATGCAAAAACTAGAAGCTACTGAGAAAATTGAGGCGATTCGTTTTTTAGAGTATGGCAAAAAAATAAAAATGGTAGAAACTCATATTACAGGTATAGAGATAGATACTCCAGAAGATTTAGAGAGAGCAAATAAAGTATGGAAGTAGACTTCTCAAATATTAAAGTAATTGGGTTTGATGCAGATGATACCCTTTGGGTTAACGAAACTTATTTTAGAGATGCCGAAGAACGCTTTGCAGAATTATTAGAAGATTATGAAACTAAAAATAAAATAGACCAGGAACTCTTTAAAATGGAGATGAAAAATTTAGAAACGTATGGTTACGGAATTAAAAGTTTTATGCTTTCTATGGTTGAGTCTGCATTAGAATTGTCTAACAATACCATACCACAAAAAAAGATTCTAGAAATTCTAAATCTTGGTAAAAAGATGCTGTTACAGCCTATAGAAATACTAGATGGTGTAGAAGAAGTATTGGCTAATTTAAAAGATAAGTATCGTCTTATAGTACTTACAAAAGGAGATTTATTAGACCAAGAAAGAAAATTAGAACAATCTGGATTGGCTACATATTTTAAACATGTAGAAGTATTAAGTGATAAAAAAGAAGCTAACTACCTTAAATTGTTAAATCATCTAAAAATTAATGTGAATGAATTTTTAATGGTAGGGAATTCACTAAAGTCAGATGTTATACCTATATTGAATATAGGCGCAAAAGCAGTTCACGTTCCTTTTCATACAACGTGGATTCATGAAAAGGTTTCTAAAGAAGAAGAAAAAGCAAGCAATCACTTGAAGTTTAACAATTTACGATCCCTTTTAAAACATTTATAAAAGCAATGTTAGAAAAATCATTAATTAAGGATAGGACGCTGAAAAAAAAATGCAATAGGAGCTTCAAAAATTTCCCTATGGTACCAAAAGTGATTTTTGGTAGAGGTAGTTTCGGTGAGCTGGGCGATATACTATTGCCAAAGCGACGTAACTCTGACGCTCCTTTTATTTTTTTAGTGGATGATTTTTTTAATGGAAAAGAACTAGAAACTAGAATACCTTGCATCTTTAATGATCAGATTATTTTTATATCTGCCCAAGAAGAACCAAAAACAGAACAAGTAGATGCCTTAGTAGCAAAAATCAAAAATGATTTTGATGAACTACCTTCTGGTATAGTTGGAATAGGGGGAGGAACTATATTAGATTTAGCAAAGGCTGTAGCCGTAGTTTTAACAAATGAAGGTGGTTCTAAAATGTACCAAGGTTGGGATTTAGTGACTAATAAATCTATTTACCACGTTGGTATTCCGACAATAAGCGGAACCGGTGCCGAAGTTTCTAGGACAGCGGTATTATTAGGACCGGACAAAAAGTTAGGCATTAATTCAGACTTTACTATTTACGACCAGGTAATTCTAGACC
>CAZLUS010000157.1:0-4889 GCA_964562775.1 uncultured Flavobacteriaceae bacterium
CCCTAAGCCTAACCGCTTTAGCATCTTTTTTTCAAAATTCCAGAAGAATTTAAATTGACCAAAAAGCCAGCCAAACACAACTAATAACACCTGATAGATAGGGAAAATAATTATAAGTCTAAGAAAGGTATAAACGAGTCCACCCCACCATATGCCTTGGGGGAATAATGCTCGTTTTAAGCCTATTAGTTCTAAAAAGGGCTTTGCAACATAAACTGAAGAACTTCCAGTAATAGCAAAAACAATAAAAATTATAATTATTTGAAAGTTAGAATCTATACCCCAACGTTTTTTAAGCTTTTCCATTCATTAAATTTCGAGAGCAAATTTACAATGTAATGGCTAATATTGATTGCAAAAAATAAAAGTTCTTAGACCAAATGTTAGATTCTTGGTAAAAAACCGCTTAATCGCTGATTAAACCTTCTTTGAAAAAAAATAAAATAATTGTATAATTTATAGTTTACCTCATACCCATAATCTATGTGCGGCGAATAATCTATACGCATTTGGTACAGATTAGAATTAAATTGTAGAGGTTGATTAACTCTAATATTCCAATTAGTAACTAGAATTTTATTTCTACTTTCTAAAAAAGGCTGCGAATAATAACCTTCTGGTCTTGCTATAGTTTGTAACCATACATTAAAACCAGGTTCAATAATAGTAATTTCATATTCGGTTTTTTCGCTAGCAATGGCTACAGGTTCTTTAGAAGTACTATTAAAAATTTCTTTTTCTTGCTCAGAAATTTCTATCACGTCTTTTTGAGTACCACAAGAAGATAAAAGTAGTATTGCAGCTATAAAATAGGACAGTAATTGTATCTTTTTCATAGCATGAAAGTATAAAAAAAGCCGTTTAGATTATCTAAACGGCTTGTTAAATATAATTTAAGATAGTTTACTTTCCGAATAAGCCTCCTAAAAGGCCACCAAGACCGCTTTTCTTTCCACCACCGGATAATACCATACCTGCTAAATCATCAATAACACTACCGTCACCGTCAGAATCTAAAAATGATTCTATTAATGTTTGTTGCTTATTTGCTGCGCTACCACTGCCCATAAGCCCTCCCAAAAGACCATTTAAGGCATTAGGGCTAGATATATTTTGTTGTTTAGTTTGGTTTCCTAAAAAGCCTAATAAAATAGGTGCCGCAATTTTTAGTATTTGACCTACAGAACCAGAATCAATGCCAACTTTATTGCTTAGGGCATTTTCTACTTGAGGCTGTTTAGATCCTAATATGTGTCCTAATATTCCAGCGCCATCATCCATTACAGATTGATCAACACCTCCACCAAATAAGCCGCCAAGGTTATTTAAGATACTCCCATCATGTTTAGAAGATAAAGCATTCATTAAACCTTCAGCGCCTCCTGGGGTTGCTGTATTTTTTTTCATAGCACCCATTAATAAAGGCATTGCCATTGATAAAACATCTGCTGTTTTGTTTTCTGCTTGCCCTGTTTGGCCTGCAACACCGCTAATGAGTTGTTTGCCCATTGGGCTATTTATTAAATCTAATAATCCTGACATTTTTTTTGTTTAGAATGAATTCACAATGTACAAAAAAGAACTATTTTGTAAAGCATTTTATAAAATTTTATCTTATTTAAGAAGTTTTATAATCTGATCTGCAAGTTCTAGTCCAATTCTATCTTGAGCTTCTTTAGTTGCAGCACCAATATGTGGAGTGAGTGAAATATGTGGATGCATTAATATTTTAATTTCTGGTTTTGGTTCAGACTCAAATACATCTAAACCAGCAAAGGCAACTTTGCCATTATCTATAGCATCAATTAGAGCTACCTCATCTACTGTTCCACCTCGTGAAGCATTAATGAGTCCCACGCCATCTTTCATCTTAGAAAATTCGTCTTTAGCTATAACATATTCCTTTTGTGCAGGAATGTGGAGTGAAATAAAATCTGATTTTTTAAGAAGCTCATCAAGACTACTGTTTTTTAATTTAAAATCTACGGATTGCCCATTATAAAAATCTAATTTCAAGGCTATATCTTCTATTTGGAAATCTGTAAAAATAACTTGCATTCCAATACCTAAAGCAATTTTTGCAGTAGCTTGCCCTATTCTTCCAAAGCCTATAATTCCTAAAGTTTTCCCTCTAAGTTCAGAACCACCGCTATATGATTTTTTTAGCTTTTTAAAATTACTATCACCTTCTAGAGGCATATTTCTATTGGCGTCGTATAAATAGCGAACACCACTAAATAGGTGAGCAAATACTAGTTCTGCTACAGATTCTGATGAAGCAGCAGGCGTGTTAATAACATGAATATCTTTAGATTTTGCATAAGCAACATCAATATTATCCATGCCTACACCACCACGGCCTATTAGTTTTAAAGAATTGCAACTGTCAATCAAATCCTTTCTTACCTCAGTAGCACTTCTAACTAATAAGGCATCAATAGTATTTTTTGTAATAAAAGAGATTAATTGTTCTTGCGCTACCTTAGTGGTAATAACTTCAAAACCAGCAGCTTCTAGTTTTTCAATTCCTACCTTAGAAATACCGTCATTTGCTAAAATTTTTGCCATTTTTTATCCTTTACGTTCTATTTCACTCATAATATCTACTAAAGTGCCAACACTCTCTAGTGATAAAGCATTGTACATTGATGCGCGATAGCCCCCAACAGAGCGATGTCCTTTAATCCCGTTAATTCCAGCATCTTCGCAGTTTTTGTCAAAAATCTCTTTTAGCGTATCGTCTGTAATATTAAAAGTTGCGTTCATATTAGAACGGTCTTCTTTAGCGGCATAACCAGAAAAAACAGGATTTAATTCTATTTCTGAATAGATAAGGTTTGCTTTCTTTTCATTTATTTTTTCAATAGCAGAAATACCACCTAAATCTTTTAACCATTGCATAGTAAGCATGCATACATATACAGGAAAAACAGGAGGTGTATTAAACATACTGTCTTTAGAAATATGTACATTATAATCTAAAATAGAAGGGATTTTTTGAGAAACCTTCCCTAAAATTTCATTTTTAACCACAACTAAAGTAGTACCTGCAGGACCCATATTTTTTTGGGCGCCAGCATAGATTAAATCAAACTGTGAAAAATCTAATTGACGAGAGAAAATATCAGAACTCATATCACAGATTAAAGGACAATTCGTTTTTGGAAAATCTTTTATCTGTGTACCATAAATGGTATTATTTGAAGTAAGGTGAAAATAATCTAAACCCTCGGGAACCGAATAGTTTTTTGGTATATAATTGAAGTTCTTTTCTTGAGAGGAGGCTACTTCCATTACATCGCCAAACAAGCGTGCTTCCTTAATTGCTTTTAAGCTCCAAGTACCTGTGTTTAAATAGCCTGCTCTTTTTTCTAATAAATTATACGCAACAGCTAAAAATTGTGTGCTTGCTCCACCTTGTAAAAAAAGTGCTGTATATCCTTTTCCTTTTAGTCCTAGTAGTTCTATAGCTAAGGATCTAGCAGTTCCCATAATTTCTACAAAAGCAGGACTTCTATGCGATATTTCTATTAATGATAGTCCACTACCGTTTAATTCAACGACAGCTTCCGATGCTTTTTTCATTACTTCTTGAGGAAGAATACAAGGCCCAGCGCTGAAATTATGTTTTTTCATGATTTTTGAATTTGGTTAGTGTTAAAAAACTAAATGATAAAGGTCTTAAAATTTAAGTAAATGATAAACTAAAAAATACAATTTATAATTCTAATAGAAATTCTATAGTATCTATACCGTCTGCATAATCGTTTAAACTTGGATGTTGTGTACAGCCAAAAGGAATAGCCTTTGGAATAGAAGCATCAGAGACAATGCATTGCAATTGCTTATTGTCGTCATTAAGTTTTTCTTTTAATTCCTTTACATTATTGTAATATTCAAAATATAATACGCCTATAGGCGAACCATAGCTATTATCTTCTTTTAATAATAAAAAGTTGTTATCTCTAAGATTAAAATCAGACATTAAATAGACAGCCTTATTATAATCGTAATTATTAGCGTATTTATTGGTATTGATTACCGTATTATACTCATAAATGGCTTCATAAAAATTGGCAAAATCGTATTCTTTAGGGATGAATAATTTAGAGACACTTCTACAACCCATACCAAAATATTTAAAAATATCTTCTCCTAAAGCTTTTAATTCTTCTTTAGACTCATTGCCTGATAATACTGCGATTGAATTTCTGTTTTTGCGTATAATATTTGGATGTTTACCAAAATAATATTCAAAATAGCGCCCAGTATTGTTACTTCCAGTAGCAATTACCGCATCAAATTTCTCTAACTTACTTTCAGTGAAGAATATCTTCTTTTCTAGTGAACTATCGGCATCTATTAAAAAATCGGCAATAAAAGGGAGTAGTGTTTTATCATTTGACGATAGTTTAGCCAAAACTTTATGTCCTGTAATTAATACACATACAAAATCGTGAAAACCAACAAGGGGGATATTACCTGCCATAATAATAGCCACTGTTTTTGATGGGTTTTTATTTTCTAAAGGATAACTAGATAGCCATTCTTTTAAATTAGAGGCTGTTAGGAGCGCAGCCCATTCCTTTAAGGCATAAAGTACATTGTCTTCTGTAAACCAACCGTTTTGATGTCCAGCTATGGTTATTGCCTCCGATAATTTAGTGTCCCATAACGATTTTTCTTTAGTGTTTTCATCGCAAAAATTAGAAAGAAAGCTCCCGAGTTTAACAAAAGCTTGAAAAATAGCGTTATCTACAATCATTATATTTGTGCACTAAATTAGTGGGGGTTATTTTTGCACAAAAATAAGCGATGCTGAAATGAGTTTGGCATAAGAAAAAGAAAAATATGGCGATTATTATTACTGACGAGTGTATAAACTGTGG
>CAZLUS010000158.1:0-4861 GCA_964562775.1 uncultured Flavobacteriaceae bacterium
AAAGATCATTTGTTGAGGCTCTTTCTAAAACAGCAGCTTTTACAATTCCTTTAGGTAATTGCGTTGGTACATCTTTCATAGAATGTACCGCAATATCTATATCACCTTTTAAGAGGGCAACATCTAAAGTTTTGGTAAAGATGCCCGTTATACCAAGTTCGTAAAGCGGTTTATCTAAGACTAAATCACCAGTAGATTTTACAGGAATAAGTTGGGTGTTTAAACCTAGTTCGTCTAGTTTTTTTTGAACAGTTGTAGCCTGCCAAAGTGCTAATTCGCTATCACGCGTTCCAATACGAATTACCTTGTTCATTCTGATTCTATTTCTAACTTAAACACTTTTTTAATAAGCGCTAAACTATCATCCGTATCTACTTCTGCACTTTTAAGATGATTGGCAAATTGCTTTGTAATTTTTTGAATGATACGCTCAGAAACTAATTCTGCCTGTTCTTGATTAAAATCGTCTAGCTTTTTTGAATGAAAATCAACTTCTTCGACCTTAATTGTCATTAACTTTTCTTTTAAAGCATTAATAACAGGGGCAAATTTTCTGGTTTCAAGCCATTTAACAAAATCGTATTTAACCTCTTCAATAATTTCATTTGCTTTAGGGATATAGGCTTTTCTATTTGCTAAAGTGTCATTCGTTATTTGCGATAATTGATCTAAATGAACCAAGGTAACATTCTCTAATTCTGTTACATTATCGTGCACATTTTTAGGCACCGATAAGTCAAGAATTAATAAAGGCTTTTTAGTATGTAACAAAGATTTAGAAATTGTAGGTAACTGTGCGCCTGTAGCTACGACTAGAACATCTGTTTTTCGTATTTCGGTTTGTAAGTCGCCATAATTTTTTACAGTGAGCTTAAATTTACCAGCAACAGCTTCTGCTTTTTCTTTAGTGCGATTGATTAAGGTTATATGGGAATTGTCTGTATGCTTAATTAAATTTTCACAGGTATTTCTCCCTATTTTACCCGTACCAAAAAGCAGGATATTTTTTTTAGAAATGTCATCAACATTTTTTAAAATGTACTTAACAGAGGCAAAAGCCACAGAGGTAGCTCCTGTAGAAATTTCGGTTTCATTTTTAATTCGTTTACTAGCTTGAATAACAGAATTACATAAACGTTCTAAAAACGGATTAGACATTCCGTGTTTTTTTGAGCGATAAAAGCTTTGCTTAATTTGACTTATAATTTCAAAATCACCTAAAATCTGACTATCTAATCCAGTACCTACTTGAAATAGGTGATTAAAGGCTTCGTGGTTTTTATATACATAAGCCACTTTCTCAAATTCTTCGACGGTGCCTTTGGTATGTTTACAAAGTAATTGTATTAATTGAAAAGGATGTTGCGCAAAGCCAAAAAGTTCTGTTCTGTTGCAGGTAGAAATTGCAAGAAGCCCTTCGATACCATTTTCTTTAGCTTCAAGGCTAATAGCATCTATGGCAGGTACATCTAAACTAAAATTCCCTCGTACTTCGGCGTCGGCTTTTTTATAGCTTAAACCAACCACGTAGAACGAACTGTGTTTTGAAAGATGATAATTCTTCATTGAACTAAAACAACCCTGCAAAAATAAACTGCTTCATACTCAAAAAATAACGCTAGCGGTACTATAAATAACAACAAAAGAAATTCATTTAAACCATTTTCATTAGAAATGCTTTAAAACACTGTGTTTATTCGTAAAATTAATTATCCTGAACCTTGTTTAGAGTTGTTCTAAATAGTTATATTTGTAGTATAATTGATGAGATAATGCAAAAAAATATCGCTAAAAGTTCTTATGATGAAATTTTTATTGACGAAGGCTTCTATGTGCTTAAAATTCAGAATGATACGACTGAAAAACAAGTAGCTGAACGCAAAATAGATAGTTCTTTTATTCAGTTTCATTTTTCACTAAAAGGGCATGCAAAGTTTTTATTTAATGAGGGTAATTATGGACTTGATGTATCCGAAGAAAATTCACTTTTACTATATAACACTCAAAAAGATTTGCCTTTAAATGTAGTTTTAGAACCAGAATCTTGGGTATTGTCTGTGGTGATGACCATTAGAAAATTTCATTCTTTATTTTCAACGGAAGCAGATTATATTCCTTTTTTAAGTGATGGCAATAGTGATAAAAAATACTATTCTCAAGAGGTTTTAAGTCCTGCAATGGCGGTAGTTTTAAGTCAGTTAATGAATTACAGTTTGCATCCATCCATAAAGAACTTATATGTAAAAGGAAAAGTTTACGAACTTATCTCTTTATACTTTAATAAAGCAGAAGATGCAGATATAGAACAATGTCCTTTTTTAGTTGATGAAGACAATGTAAGGCGTATTAAGCAAGCAAAAGAAATTATTATTGCTAGAATGACTGAGCCACCAACTTTAGCAGAACTCTCTAATGAGATAGGGCTTAGTTTAAAAAAACTAAAAGAAGGTTTTAAGCAAATTTATGGCGATTCTGTTTTTGGCTTTCTTTTTGATTATAAGATGGAATACGCACGCAAAATGCTTGAAACAGGAAAATACAATGTAAACGAAGTAGGCCATAAAATAGGATATAGTACTGCTAGTCATTTTATTTCATCTTTTAAAAAGAAATATGGCACCACGCCTAAAAAATATTTAACTTCAATCCTTTAAACCAAAGAACAAATGCAATTCATCAAATCAATTATCATTTTGCTTTTTAGCATATCAATTTCCTTAAACGGACAAGAAACCGAAGCCCCAACTAAAAGACCAGACCTAGTACTGGTTTTTACAAAAACAGAAGGCTATCGTCATGAAAGTATAGCAACAGGTGTAAAAACACTAAGAGAATTAGGGCGAAAAAACAATTTTATTGTTTTAAGAACTGAAAGCGAAGAAGATTTTACTGCCGAAAATCTAGCAAATTACCAAGCAGTGGTTTTTTTAAGCACTACAGGCGATATTCTTAATGAAGAAGAACAAACTGCTTTTGAGAACTATATAAAATCTGGCGGGAGCTATTTAGGTATTCATGCTGCTGCTGATACCGAATACGAATGGGATTGGTACGGAAAATTAGTAGGTGGTTATTTTGAGAGTCACCCCAATAACCCTAATGTACGCGAAGCTAAAATAGAAGTCTTAGATAAGACGCATAGTGCAACAGCTCACTTGAATGATACATGGCTTAGAAATGACGAATGGTATAATTATAAAAATTTAAATTCTAAGGTTACTGTAGCCATGAATTTAGACGAGAAAAGTTATGAAGGCGGCACCAATGGTGCTAATCACCCCATTGCTTGGTACCATAATTATGATGGAGGCAGGGCATACTATACGGGTGGCGGGCACACCAACGAATCCTATAGCGATTCAGATTTTAAAAAGCACTTATTGGGGGCAATTTTCTGGTGTTTAAAGCGGTAGGTTTTACAGCTAATAAAAACGTTTTTGTTTATACGGATGTTAGATGTAATACGAAAAAACCCATTGAATACTATGAGAGTTATCTATTTATTAATCACTTTTATTTTACTATGTTCTTGTAAGCAACAGCCAGTAAATAAAATGAAAAGTGAATTAATTGACTATGACAAAGAACTTACTGAGAAAGACTTTTCAGGAGTTGTTTTAATAGCTCGAAACGACAGTATCATATTTAACAAAGCATATGGAATAAAAAATAACCGAGAAAATGGAATAAACGATTTAAATACAGTTTTTGATATTTGTTCTCTTACCAAACAGTTTACTGGTGCTGGAATAATGAAATTGTTAATGCAAAACAAAATTTCTCTTAATGACAATATATCAAAATACTTTAATGATGTTCCAGTCGATAAAAAGGACATAACTATTCACCACCTACTTACACATTCTTCTGGTTTAATCGACATTGTAGGAAATGATTATGATACCATAACAGAAGAAGAATTTTTAAACAAGGTATTTAGCACCAAACTGGTAAGTCAAATCGGAAAAGAACATCATTATTCTAATGTAGGGTATAGTTTACTTGCTTTAATAATTGAAAAGGCTAGTGGGATGAATTTTGAGAATTTTTTAAATTCAGAAATTTTCAAACCCTCGAAAATGAATCATACTGGCTATATAATTCCGAATTGGAATAATAATAACATTGCTAATGGCTTTTTGAATGGTAAAGAAACTAAAAAGCCAAATGAAGAAAATTGGAATGAACAAGGACCTTATCTAAATCTCAAAGGAAATGGAGGTATTATGTCAAGAGCAGGTGATTTGCTTCTCTGGAGCAAGGCCATAAGAGACAATAAAATACTTGACGAAGAATCAACATCAAAATATCTTTATCCTCATATTTTGGAATACAGCGATGGAAGTTCTTATTATGGATATGGTTGGGTAATTGAAAACAATGACTTAGAGGAAAAGTTAGTATGGCATAATGGAGGTAGTGAAACATTTGCTTCAGATATGTGGATTTACCCTAAAAAAGGAATTACCCTAATTGTACTTAGTAATAAGTCTGATGAATATGTCTATTCGATAACAAATGAATTATCAGAAATTTTACTATCAAAGTAAAAGTACTACACCTAACAAAGAACTGAGGTAAAAAACAAACAAATTCTTCCTTAATTTGAAACCATGTAATCTGATGACTAAATCACTAATAATTCTTCTTTTTTTTAACTTGTTTTTTTTAGAGTTATCAGCTCAAATAAATCTAGAAGGAAAAATTTATTTTAAAAATGAACCAAAGGTAAATTAAATGTAAATTTTTATAATTTCAATTAAAGAAAAATTAAAAATAAAAATTGAAAAATTAAATTTTTTTTTTTTTAAACAACTTAACATGACGAACGATCCTTACAATTTCTTATTTGTGGTGTACG
>CAZLUS010000159.1:0-4779 GCA_964562775.1 uncultured Flavobacteriaceae bacterium
GTTATTGATATATGCCGTTTATAGAGGAGAGTGATTTATTAGATTTACATAAGGATATAGAAAAATCTCAAATTATAAATGAGAGGCTTCTAGACCAAGTAGGTATTAAAAATAAAGACATTAAAAAACTTAAAGTACAACGCAATATTTTTGTTGGTGCTACGACTGTATTTTTATTATTTATTTTTGGTTCTTGGGCTTTTTTCTCTGGACTTAGAACATCAAACGATTTTAGAGGTCAAGAAACACTTGCAGAGGCTGTAGATAGTTTAGACACTTTTAAATCTAGAATTAACTCTCTTAAAGCAAGAAACGAAGAATTAAGTTTAGTTAAGGAATTTTATTTAGCTAAAGAATTTTTAGAAAAAGAAAAGATTTATTCTGTTCAGGTTAAATCTTTTGTAGAAAATAATGCAACTCTAGCTTCTGAATCGCTAACAAATACAATGTTTGTTAAGACAAACCCTTTTTACGCCTATTCCCTTGGTAATTTTGAAACCTTAGAAGAAGCAAGAGGCTTTAGACAACAACTAGTAAAAATGGGCTTTAAAGATGCCTTTGTAGCTTCTTATAAAGACGGAAAGCGCTTAAAAATTGAAGATCCTTTTTAATTGAGCAAATTAAAAAATTTGGTAATTGCAGCTAGACTGCGAACCTTACCATTATCTATTTCAGGAATTATTGTAGGAACTGCTTTGGCTAATCTTAGAGGCTTTCAAGATAGTACTATATTCTTTTTAGCTATCCTTACTACTATAGCTTATCAAATTACTTCAAACTTTGCAAACGACTATGGTGATGGTGTAAAAGGAACAGATGCCGAAGATAGAATAGGCCCTAAAAGAGCATTACAAAGTGGGCTTTTAACAAAAAAAGAACTGAAATACGCTATTGTCGTCAGTATAATATGTTCATTGATATTAACTGTTTTATTAGTAGTTAAAGCATTTGGCACAGAAAATTTAGCTTATGCTATTCTTTTCATTTTTTTAGGGATATTAAGTGTATGGGCAGCCATAAAATATACGATGGGAGATTCTCCATATGGCTATAGAGGTTTAGGCGATGTATTTGTATTTCTCTTTTTCGGAATTTTAAGTGTATTAGGAACACTTTTTCTTTTTTCTAAAAGTGTTCATTATTATGATATCCTTCCAGCAGTTGCAGTGGGGCTTCTATGCGTTGGGGTGTTGAACCTTAATAATTTAAGGGATATTGTATCTGATAAAAACCATCAAAAGATAACTTTAGTAATTAAAATGGGATTTGAAAATGGAAAAAAATATCATTATTTTTTAGTGATATTTAGTTTTGTTTGCATGCTTGTTTTCTATGGAATTACTTTTAAAAATTATCAGAAACTGTTTTATTTTGCAGCCTATATTCCAATATTTATTCATCTTAAAAAAGTGTATAAAACAAAACTTCCTATACAATTAGATACTGAATTAAAAAAACTTGCGTTAAGTACATTACTGCTATCCCTTTTGTTTTATATAGCAGTTAATTATTTTTCGTAATTTTAATCTTAAATTTAACGTAAACCAGCGTAATTTGGAACACCCCATTAAAATTCTTATAGTTGAGGATAATGTCATTATAGCAGATGACATGCAGTCCATGTTAGAAGAAATCGGTTATGAAGTTGTAGATAATGTTATCGTCTACGAACAGGCAGTCGAAGTTTTAAAAAACAACCACGTAGATTTAGTTTTAATAGATATTATACTTGCATCAGATAAAACAGGTATAGATTTAGGTAAACATATTAGAGATGTTTATAACATTCCTTTTGTTTTTGTTACTTCTAATTCTGACAAAGCTACAGTCGAAAATGCTAAAACCGTTAAGCCAGATGGTTATTTAGTAAAACCATTTGAGCAACAAGATCTTTACACTTCTATTGAAATTGCTTTATCAAATTTCAATTATTCAAGAAAAGATAGTAATAGTAGTACACAAGAGTATAGCGGTAGTGAAGATGGCGTTATGTCCAACTCAGTGCTTAAAGACTCTATCTTCGTTAAGAAACAACATCTGTATTACAGAATACAATTTGAAGACATTCAATTTATTAAAGCAGATAATGTTTATTTAGAAGTAAATACCATTGATAAAAAATTCTTAGTAAGATCTCCATTAAAGGATTATCTAGAGAAATTACCGAAGGGTAAGTTTTATCGTGCGCATAAATCATATATTGTAAATGTTGATCATATAGATGCTATAAATTCTAGAGATATTATGATTAACGATACATTAATCCCAATTTCTAAAGACTTTAAAGAGTTTATAATATCTTCAATGAATTCATAAACTTATTTTCACAAAATATAAAATGCCCATTATTGGGTATTTTTTTTTGGCTTTATCTTGGTGAAATTAAAATAGTAGGGGTACACCACACTTTAAAGGCAATTCACAACATTAATTTCTACCCGTTCAAATACAATAGTACTTTTACAGCGTAATAAAAACAAATAAATTTTTTCATTTTCATATAGTGTTCTCGTAAAAGAGCCTTATCATAAAAGATAGGGCTTTTTTTATGTTTATAAGTGTTTGTCTATGAAATACCTAAAACATCGATATAATGCACTTTAGCATACAAATAGACTTATTTCACAACATAATTAGACACTTTCACAACATTTTAAATTTACAACTTAGGTTTCAACCTAATTTTGAATAGAAATTTATACAGTATGGTACATATTGTATAGCATTTTAATGCATCTATAGAAGTAATGCCAAGACAAACTAAAATACATATTTTAATACTGCTATTTTCTTTAAGTAGTATGGTTGCGCAGGCTATTCAATCTCAAGAAATAGATGTGTTAGATTCTTTTATGCGTATAGATAACGCTTCAGAAAGATTTAATTTCTTTTTTAATACTCCTAATAGATATACTCAAGACTCTGCTTATGATTGGCTTGATAATGTTAAGGCTTATTTAAGTAATTCAGAAAAAGATAAGGATACCAAAGCCATACATTTATATAAAATTATAAAGGCTCAAATTTATTTCGATTTGGGTGATTATGATAGAAGTATTGCTTTTGCAAAAGAATTACCAGTAAACAAGGACTCTATAGGTCAAAAGCCTTTACAGATTCTCCTAACAATTCTTGACCAGAATTATGGAGAGCTTAAGATGTTTGATAAACAAATAAAGGTTAGAGAAGAAAAAATACAATTTGGGTTTACAGAAGGAATTGCTTTTTACGATGTATATGAAAAAATGGGGCTCTACAGAAGAGCAATGAATCTTTATGTAACAACCATAGGCCCTACAATTGCTGATAATGACGATTTTGGAAAAGCCAAGCACCACAATAAAGTGGGTAATTACCTTCGTTTAGATAAATCTGAAGCTACGGCAATTGCCGAGTTAAATAAAGCAAGTGGCTATTTAAAGGTTGTAATTAATGATATTACAAAACAAAAAACCGAAAAAGACCTTTTTGAAATTGAATTTTTAAATGCCGAAATAGAAGGTAATATAGGCAAATGCTATGTAGCATTAAAAAAATACAAAGAAGCTTTACCGCATTTAGAAGCTAGTTTAAAAATATTTGAAGAGTTTGATAATGGTCAGTATTATAATCAGATTATTGAAAACAAAATAAGTTTTGCCAATGCACATCTACAATTAGGTGATTATAATACGGCAAAGAATAGTTTAGATAGTGTTAAGACTATTAAAGATGTGCAACAAGAATTACAGTTCAATAAATTGCAGGCTGGTTATTATGATAAAACAGAAAATTATAAAACGGCAGCTTTTTATTATAAGCGTAATGAGCAAATCATAGATTCATTAAAAAATAATGAGCAGTCTATATTGCAACAGCAATTAGTTGCTATTGTAGGAGATTCAGATTTAGAAAATTCTAGAAGACTAGTTAGCGAACAAAAAGCGGCTAACGAAAAATTTAGAAGTGATTTACAACGAGAAAGTGAGCGAACAAATTTAGTATTAATCTCATTGGTGTTTATATTACTTGGTTTTGCAGGTGTTGTATATGCGTATTTAAAAAGTATAAAGAATCAGCGTCTTATAGCTCAGCAAAAGCATATGATTGAAAATTCATTAAAAGAAAAAGATTCCTTACTCAAAGAAATTCATCATAGGGTTAAGAATAACCTGCAAATGGTATCAAGTTTACTTAGTTTACAAACTAAAAACACGAGAAGTAAGGCAGCTATAGTAGCTCTAGAAGAAGGTAAGAGTAGGGTAAAGGCAATGGCTTTGATTCATCAAAAGCTATATCAAAATGAAGACCTTTCTGTAATAGAAATGCAAGGATATATAGAAAGTTTAATTAATAGTGTGCAGTCTGTATATAAAAAAGGTGGTCATAATATTACGATTACAATAGACGCGGAGGGCACTGAACTGGATATCGATAGAGCCATCCCTTTTGGTCTTATTTTAAACGAATTAGTGTCAAATTCTTTTAAATATGCTTTTCCTGAAAATGACGAGCATGGTAAAATATACATTCATCTTAGAAAAAATGGCGACCAAGGCTATTTTGAATATACAGATAATGGTGTGGGCTTACCAGAAGATACAGATGAGCGTGCAAATTCTTCTATGGGTATACGTTTAATGAACCGTTTGGTAAATCAGCTACAATCAAAACTTAATGTAGATAAGTCAGGCGAGGGCGTTCGTTTTTGGTTTAATTTTAAGTAATCTATTTCACCTTTCTTTCTTTATCATCAATTCTAAGATAAGTATATATTTAGCTGTAAAATATGCTTAATTT
>CAZLUS010000160.1:0-4703 GCA_964562775.1 uncultured Flavobacteriaceae bacterium
TTTGAATGGATTGGCTGGAAACCTACAAAATTATAATGCAGCAGTTCAACTTTCGGTAGCCTATTCGGCGTTTTAAATTCATTTGGGTTTTTTAAAAGCACACATTTTTCTTTTAGACTTGGCGTAGGGTTTAAACTTTAAAAAGCTTATAATGGGGTAAAATTACTGTTAACTACTCTAATTTCATAAGTATATCAAGTATCTTTGTTTTCTATTTTTAACATGATGCTAGACATACAAAAAATACGTAAAGACTTTCCAATTCTCAAGCGAGAAGTTAATGGAAAACCCCTAGTATATTTAGATAACGCCGCTACATCACAAACACCACAACAGGTAATAGATGTAATAATAGATTATTATCAAAATTATAATGCTAATATTCATAGAGGTGTACATGCTTTATCTCAAGAAGCGACTGATAAATATGAAGAGGCGCGTATAAAAGTTCAAAAACATTTTAATGTATTAAAAGCGCATGAAATTATTTTCACCTCTGGCACAACGCATAGTATAAATATTGTTGCGAATGGTTTTGCATCACTAATAAAAAACGGCGATGAAATTTTGGTTTCTGCTATGGAGCATCATTCTAATATTGTACCGTGGCAGATGCTTTGTGAGCGAACGGGAGCGGTTTTAAAAGTAATCCCTATGAGTCAAGAAGGGGAATTACTTATGGATGTTTATAATGAACTACTATCAGATAAAACTAAACTTGTTTTCTGCAACCATATTTCTAATGCTTTAGGAACTATAAATCCAATTGAAGAGCTTATAGAAAAAGCACATAAAGTGGGGGCGGCAGTTTTAATAGATGGAGCGCAGGCCGCACCGCATTTAGCAGCAGATGTACAAAAACTAGATGTCGATTTCTATACGGTTTCTGCACATAAAGTTTGTGGACCAACTGGAGTTGGAATGCTCTATGGAAAAGAAGAATGGTTAAACAAACTCCCCCCGTATCAGGGAGGTGGTGAAATGATTGCCGAAGTGGCTTTTGAAAAAACAACCTATGCAGGTTTACCACATAAATTTGAAGCAGGCACACCCAATATTTGTGGCGGAATAGCCTTTGGTGCGGCTCTAGATTATATGAATACCATTGATTTAAATGCCATCGCTGATTATGAAAATGAACTTTTAGAATACGCCACTACAAAATTGCTAGAAATAGAAGGTCTAAAAATTTACGGTACGGCTAAGAACAAGACTTCGGTAATTTCTTTTAATATAGAAGGAGCGCATCCTTATGATATAGGGTCAATTTTAGACAAGCTAGGGATTGCAGTTAGAACAGGGCATCATTGCGCACAGCCTATTATGGATTTCTTTAAAATACCTGGTACTGTTAGGGCTAGCTTCAGCTTTTACAACACTAAGGAAGAAATAGACCTATTAGTAGCGGGGATTAAAAGAGCAATAGGAATGTTATTGTAACATTTTGCTAATCTTTTGATTAGCGTTTCTTTGAATCGTATTTTTGCATAAAGTAAATAAATGAATATTCAAGCCATACAAGAAGAGATTGTAGACGAGTTTTCAATGTTTGAAGATTGGATGCAGCGCTATGAATATATGATAGACTTGGGCAAGTCACTTCCTTTAATAAGTGAAAAGTATAAAACAGATGATAATATTATAAAGGGTTGTCAAAGTAAAGTATGGGTTCATGCAGAATTAGAGAATGATAAATTGATTTTTACGGCAGATAGTGATGCTATTATTACCAAGGGAATTATTGCTATTTTGATTCGTGCATTTAGCAATCAAAAACCACAAGATATCATTGATGCAAATACAGACTTTATAGACGAAATAGGTTTAAAAGAACATTTATCGCCGACTAGAGCAAACGGTTTGGTAAGTATGATTAAGCAATTAAAATTGTACGCTATAGCATACCAAACACAATTAAATTAAAATGAGCGAAGAAACAACAATAGATACAGCCGAGTTAGGCGAAAAAATAGTACGGGTTTTAAAAACAATTTATGATCCAGAAATTCCGGTAGATATATATGAGTTAGGTTTAATTTATGATGTATTTATCAATGAAGATTATGATGCTAAAATCTTAATGACCCTAACCTCTCCAAACTGTCCAGTAGCAGAATCATTACCTGTTGAGATAGAAGAAAAAGTAAAATCTTTAGACGAATTAAAAGATGTTGAGGTAGAGATTACTTTTGACCCTCCATGGACCCAAGAATTAATGAGCGAAGAAGCTAAGTTAGAACTTGGCTTATTGTAATATGGCAGATGAAATTATAAATAGAATAGCGCAAAGCAAACTAATTACTTTTGATTTAGAAGATTTCTATCCCGACGGGAAGCGGATTATTTTAGATATAAAAGACTGGCTTTATGAAGGCTTAATACTACGTGAAAAAGACTTTAGAGCCTCTGTTGAAAATTATAATTGGAAGCAACACGATGGGCATTATATTGCCTTAACCTGTACTACAGATGCTATAATACCAGGTTGGGCATTTATGTTAATTTCATCTAGATTACACCCTTTTGCTAAAAAAATAGTTGTTGGGGATTTAGAGCAGCTAGAATCTGCCATCTATCAGGATATTATTGCAAACCTAGATGTTTCTTCTTTTAAAGATAAACCAGTCATTATCAAAGGTTGTTCTAATAAACCTGTTCCTCAAAACGCTTATATTAATGCTGTTTCTAAAATACAAACTGTAGCTAAGAGTGTCATGTATGGAGAAGCCTGTTCTTCAGTACCATTATTTAAACGCAAGTAATTTTTTATATAATGTGACAATTCTTACTTTTGCGGTTCTAAATAGATAAACACTAAACATTATGAAAAAAGTAGTATTCGTATTTGCAGCATTTTTTACTATGGCAGCTGTAAATGCACAAACTGACACTCAAAAAGCTGCGGATTTAAAATCTCAATTGGGACCTAAAAACGATTCTATTGCAGCTATTCAAGCTAGAATTGATGCGATTAAAGGCGAAATAGATGCTTTACCCGGTTGGAGAAAAGGATTATTTGGTACTATTGGAGCTAATTTATCGGGAGCTAATAATTTTTTTAACCAAGCCTTGCCTAATAACACATCTGGTAATATAGGTATTGGACTTAACGGCTTTGCTAACTTAAAGAGAGAAAAATATTTCTGGAATAATAGTATCAATATTAACTTACAGTGGGTTAAAATAGATAACAGAGACGATGATACTGATAGTGATGAATTTAATGGAACAAACGATATAATTAATTTAACATCACTTTTCGGGTATAACTTAACACCAAAAATTGCAGCATCAGCACTAACAGAATATAGAACATCTGTTATCGATAATTTTAACGATCCTGGGTATTTAGATTTTGGTATAGGTGCGACATGGTTACCTCTTGATGGCTTAGTGGTAGTAGTTCATCCATTGAATTTTAATATTATATTTGCTGATGAAAATGATGCAGCTTTTGAATCTTCAACAGGAGCTAAAATTGTTATTGATTATACAAGACAATTAGCAGCCATTAACTTTAAAACAAATTTCACTACTTTTCAAAGTTATGAAAGTGGTAATCTTTCAAATTGGACATGGACTAATAAATTTGGTTATACTTTATGGAATGGTATTGGACTTGGATTTGAGTTTGGCCTAAGAGAAAGTACACAAGAAAGTTTAGCGAATGCTTTATTAACAGATCCAGCAGCTACACTCGACAATGTAGATAGTCCGTTACAAACCTACTGGCTTTTTGGATTGAATTATTCGTTATAAAATTAGAAGATTATATAAATTAAAAACGTCCCGCTTTTGCGGGACGTTTTTTTAGTAGGTAATTTGGGTCATTAAATTGTTGAATGTGATAAAAGATTTGGGAGCAATACCACAAATTCAACACACCAAAAATACATGTAGCTTTAAAAAATAAAAAAAATATGTTGTCAATGATTCTTAAAATGTGGTCTTAAATATGAAAGGTGTGATATGATCGATGAACCGCATCGATAAACGGTAAGCCAACTAATATTCGTCTAAATTTTCTGGGTATAAAAAGTTGTTATAAGGGAAACGAGTAACATGAATATCCCTAACTTCATTATAAACTCGTTTTCTAAATTCGTCTAAATTTTCTTTATTTAATGCAGATATGAATAGTGCTCTATCTCCAATTTTATTAAACCAAGTATTTTTCCATTCCTCTAGTGTAAAATGAATACTTGTTTTTTCTGTAATTAAATCATCATCTTCAATTACTTCGGGAGAATACTGATCTATTTTATTAAAGACCATAATAGTTTTCTTGTCTGCGCTTTTTATCTCGTCTAATATTTTATGTACAGAAGCAATATGTTCTTCGAAATTAGGATGAGAGATATCTACCACATGCAAAAGTAAATCAGCTTCCCTAACTTCATCTAAAGTACTTTTAAAGCTTTCTACTAATTGTGTAGGGAGTTTTCTTATAAAACCAACGGTATCACTAAGTAAAAAAGGTAGATTCCCAAGAACAACTTTTCTAACGGTGGTGTCTAGGGTTGCAAATAATTTATTTTCTGCAAAAACCTCACTTTTACTAACCACATTCATTAGAGTAGACTTGCCAACGTTTGTGTAACCAACCAAGGCAACTCGCACAAGAGCTCCACGATTACTTCGTTGGGTTTCCATCTGGCGATCAATCTTAGTTAACTTCTTTTTTAATAAAGAAATTCTATCTC
>CAZLUS010000161.1:0-4615 GCA_964562775.1 uncultured Flavobacteriaceae bacterium
GGTGTCATATAAGGTATAGTACCTAAATATACATCTTGAACAATAGTTTCAAAATCTTCATGTTCTGGATCTGTACAGTATAGCTTTAATCGTGCCTTTAACGGAACACTATATGTTAACCCACGTTCTATACATTCTTGTATTGAATATCGAGGTGGATCTATAAAATAATCTAAAAACTCAAGTACAAACTGGTTTCTAGTATCTGTTATTGGAAAGTTTTCCATGAAGGTATTATACAAACCTTCGTTGCCTCTTTCGTCAGATTTCGTTTCAAGTTGAAAAAAGTCTTGAAATGATTTTATCTGAATGTCCAAGAAATCCGGATATTCCGGTATGTTCTTAGCGGATGCAAAATTTACTCTTTCAGTCTGATTTGTGAACATCTATGGACAAATTTTGATAGTGAATTCTCTTTTGGGATGCATGTGCCTTCACATGCAGCTATAAAAACAGGCTAAGGTCTGACCGTTTTTACGGAAAGACCTTAACCATATTGTCTATGTAAAAGCTACTATTTAAGCTCAACTTCTGCTCCTGCTTCTTCTAAAGATTTTTTAATACCTTCTGCTTCGTCTTTAGAAACACCTTCTTTAACAGCTTTTGGTGCATTATCTACAACCTCTTTAGCATCTTTTAAGCCAAGACCTGTTAATTCTTTTACCAATTTAACTACTGCTAATTTAGAACCACCAGCCGCTTTTAATATTACATCAAATTCGGATTTTTCTTCAGCAGCTTCTCCGCCACCTGCAGCAGCTCCTCCACCTGCAGCAACTGCAACAGCTGCAGCAGCAGGCTCAATACCGTACTCTTCTTTTAATATACCAGCTAATTCGTTTACCTCTTTTACGGTAAGGTTGACCAATTGTTCTGCAAAATCTTTTAAATCTGCCATTTTTCTATCGTTTAAATAAATTTTTTAAAATATAATTGTTTTAGTGCGTACTAATTATCTCTCAGATAAAGTCTTAATAATACCGGCTAATTTACCGCCACCTGATTTAAGCCCAGAAATAACATTCTTGGCTGGTGATTGTAATAATCCGATAATATCTCCGATAACTTCTTCCTTTGATTTTATTGTTACCAAAGAATCTAAGTTCTCATCACCAATATAGATTGCCTCTTCTATAAAGGCTCCCTTTAATAAAGGTTTATCTGATTTTTTTCTAAAGTTTTTGATAAGCTTTGCTGGAGCGTTACCCGTCTCAGAAAACATTAAAGAGGTATTCCCTTTTAATATTTCTGGAAGATCTCCAAATTCCTTATCAGAAGCTTCCATTGCTTTTGCAAGCAAAGTATTTTTAACAACTGCTAGCTTAATATTAGCCTTAAAACATGCTCTTCTTAAATTAGAAGTAGTCAATGCATCTAACCCCGAAATATCTGCAAGATATATATTAGAGTTATCGGCTAACTGTGCAGTCAAATCTTCAATTACGGTTGTTTTTTCTTCTCTTGTCATTGTTCTAAATTTAGACTACCCAGTATTAACCTACCTTAGGATCAAGTTGAACACTTGGACTCATTGTACTAGACATGTATATACTTTTCATATATACACCCTTTGTTGAGGCAGGTTTTAATTTCATCAAAGTATCCAACAATTCTTTAGCATTACCTGCTATTTTATCTGCTGTAAATGATGATTTCCCTATTGCCGCATGAACGATTCCAGTTTTATCAACTTTAAAATCAATTTTACCAGATTTTACATCAGTTATTGCTTTCGCAACATCCATTGTTACTGTTCCTGTTTTTGGATTTGGCATTAAACCTCTAGGACCTAAAACTCTACCTAAAGGGCCTAATTTACCCATTACACTTGGCATTGTGATGATAACATCAACATCTGTCCAACCGCCTTTAATTTTATCCAAATACTCATCTAACCCAATAAAATCAGCACCAGCTTCTTTTGCTTCTGCTTCTTTATCTGGGGTCACCAAAGCTAAAACTTTAACGTCTTTTCCAGTTCCGTGTGGTAATGTTACTACCCCACGAACCATTTGATTTGCTTTTCTTGGATCTACACCCAAACGAACTGCTAAATCAATAGAAGCGTCAAATTTTACATTAGTTATCTCTTTTACCAAAGCAGAGGCTTCATCAATAGAATACAATTTATTACTATCAATTTTAGCGTGTGCTTCTTTTTGCTTTTTAGTCAATCTTGCCATTAGAAATTGCTTTTAGATTTTAAAAAGGTCTTTTTCCAGCAACCTTTAATCCCATTGATCTAGCAGTTCCTGCAACCATACTCATTGCTGATTCTACTGTAAAAGCATTTAAATCTACCATTTTATCTTCAGCGATTTGCTTTACTTGATCCCAAGATACTGATCCTGATTTCACTCTGTTAGGTTCTCCTGATCCTTTTTTAATCTTTGCTGCTTCCAACAATTGAACTGCCGCTGGCGGTGTTTTTACTACAAACTCGAAAGATTTGTCTTTGTAAACCGTGATAACAACTGGCAATACTTTGCCTGGTTTGTCCTGTGTACGCGCATTAAATTGCTTACAGAACTCCATGATGTTAACGCCGGCAGCACCTAAGGCGGGTCCAACTGGTGGCGACGGATTCGCAGCACCTCCCCTAACTTGTAATTTAACTACCTTGTCTACTTCTTTTGCCATTGTTTTTAATTAAATCGAAAACGTGTTAATGGAAGCAACACAATTTTCTATATATGTAACAGCTCTATTATAAAAGATGTAAGATTCTAGTCACAAGAATTGAGATTTATATCTGCTAACTTTTTTCTAAAATCTAACTTCTGATTATACTTTTTCTACTTGCATATAGCTTAGTTCTAATGGCGTTTTTCTACCAAAAATTTTCACCATAACCTCTAGCTTACGCTTTTCTTCATTGACTTTTTCAACAGTTCCATTGAATCCATTAAAAGGTCCGTCAATAACCTTAACTGTTTCTCCAAGAACAAAAGGTATTGCTACATTGTCTGTATTAACAGCCAATTCATCTACTTTACCTAGCATTCTATTTACCTCTGCTTTACGCAATGGTACTGGATCACCTCCCTTAGTTTCTCCTAAAAAACCAATTACATTTGTGATGGAACGAATAATATGAATCATTTCTCCACCTAAATTGGCTTTTATCATTATGTATCCAGGAAAATATGTTCTTTCTTTATTTATTTTCTTACCATTACGGATTTGAACAACCTTCTCTGTAGGCACAAGAATATCTTCTAGATAATCTGCAAAACCATGCCTTTCTACTTCACTTTCAATGTACCCTTTGATTTTATTCTCTTGGCCACTTACAGCTCTTACCACATACCATTTTTTCTCCAATACTTCTGACATGCGCCTATCCTATTATTTTATCAAAGTACAATTTAATCAACTTACTAAAAAAGCTATCTACTCCCCATGTTGCTAACGCAAAAAGGATTGAGAATACAGCCACAACGACCATATAGTTCGAAGCCTGTTCCTTATTTAACCAAGTAACATTGCTTTTTAATTCTTCCCAAGATTCTTTAACGTATGTCAACATAAAACTAATTTTATTCTATAGATACAGAAACTTTCTTACTCTAGAAAATTTCTCTACTCAATATTTCATTTTGCACGGGCGGAGAGACTCGAACTCCCGACACCTGGTTTTGGAGACCAGTGCTCTACCAACTGAGCTACGCCCGTATTTTGGTATCTAACACTCCAAAAACCATGAAGCGAATTACACCCATTTATATTACACTGAAAGGTATCCGTCAAAAGACGGACACCCTTTATGTGTAAACTATGATTATAATAAATTTTTAATCTAAAATCTCAGTAACCTGTCCAGCACCTACAGTTCTACCACCTTCACGGATTGCAAAACGAAGACCCATGCTTAATGCAATTGGCTGAATCAAATCTACTTCAATAGTTAAGTTATCACCAGGCATTACCATTTCAACACCACTTGGCAAACCAATATTACCAGTTACATCAGTAGTTCTTACGTAAAACTGTGGACGATAGTTATTATGGAATGGTGTGTGACGACCACCTTCTTCTTTTTTAAGGATATAAACCTCAGCTTTAAATTTAGCATGTGGCTTAACAGAGCCTGGCTTACAAATAACCATTCCTCTTTTGATATCTGTTTTCTCGATACCTCTTAAAAGAATACCAACATTATCACCAGCTTCACCTCTATCTAATATTTTACGGAACATCTCAACTCCAGTAACAGTTGAAGCTAATTTTTCAGCACCCATACCTATAATATCTACAGCATCACCAGTATTAGCAACACCTGTTTCTATACGTCCAGTTGCTACAGTACCACGACCAGTAATTGTAAATACATCTTCGATAGGCATTAAGAAATCTTTATCAACATCTCTTTTAGGAAGCTCAATCCAATCATCAACAGCAGCCATTAATTCCATAACTGTGTCAACCCATTTTTGCTCACCGTTTAATGCACCAAGAGCAGATCCTGCAACTACAGGCCCATTATCTCCATCATACTCGTAGAAAGAAAGTAATTCTCTTACTTCTAACTCAACAAGCTCTAATAGCTCTTCATCATCTACCATATCCACTTTGTTCATAAAAACAACAATTCTAGGAATACCTACTTGGCGTC
>CAZLUS010000162.1:0-4598 GCA_964562775.1 uncultured Flavobacteriaceae bacterium
CATCATCAACTGTAGTATCAACATCTACTACTTGAGGCGATTGCTTACTTTCATTATCAGTATTAAAATATAGTACAGATACAATGAAAAGACCTATCAAACTAGCAGCAATAGCATACCAATAGCTTTTTTTATTCCTTTTTTCAATACCTGAATCTAAAGAAGATGCTACTTGCTCCCAGGCATCTATAGTGGGTGAGAGTCTTCGCTCTTCTAGTTTTTCTTTTATATGTTTTTCTAGCTTTTCCATACTATTTTTTATATTCTAACAGGCTTATTGCGATACTGCTTTTGTTATTCCTTTTAATTTTAAATTTTCTTGAAGCATTTTACGTGCTTTAAAAAGCTGCGATTTAGATGTGCCTTCTGTTATTTCTAATAGTTTAGCAATTTCGTTATGCTTATACCCTTCTACCGCATAAAGCACAAAAACCATTTTATAACCTTCTGGCAAGGCATCTATTAATTGTTGTACCTCATCTACATCTATTAGCGATGTTGTTTCTTCTTGGAATCCTTCTTTCCTTTCAAGCACCTCATCATCAAAGACCACAAATTGTTTTTTTCTTAAATAAGAGATACTTTCCCTAACCATTATTTTGCGTATCCATCCTTCAAAACTTCCTCGATGTTCAAAAGCACTTAAATTTTTAAAAACCTTAACAAAACCATTCACCATTACATCTTCGGCAAAATGAACATCTTTAATGTATTGACGACAAACACTTAACATCTTAGGCGCAAACTTTTCGTATATAGTCCGCTGCGCATCTCTATGACCGTTAATTGCTTTTTTAAGCAATTGTCTTTCATTACTATAAAATGAAATAATTTTCAATTATTTAGGATTTGTTTTAAGCTCCTTAAAGAACTCCTCTATAAAGATAGACGAGGATAAAATTAAAAAGGTTGTCTAGGCTAGTTATTTTTTTCGTTCTACAACGTAATTAACCATTAAAGTTAATGCAGCCTTGTATTCAGAGTCTTCGTAATTATCTAATAAAGCTAGGGCTTCATCTTTAAATTCTAACATTTTGCTTACTGCATAATCTAAGCCACCTTTTTCCTTAACGTAGGCTATAACTTCCTTAACACGTTTTTTATTCTTATTGTGGTTTTTAATAGAATTTATAAGCCAAGATTTTTTCTCTTTTGAACTTGTATTAAGGGCATAAATTAAAGGTAAAGTCATTTTTTGTTCTTTAATATCTATCCCTGTTGGCTTGCCAATACTTTCGCTACCGTAATCGAACAAATCATCTTTAATTTGAAATGCCATTCCGCATAGTTCACCAAACTTTCTAAAAGTTTCAACCTCTGGTGAATCTGGTTTAACAGAAGCAGCACCCATACTACAACATGATGCAATTAATCGTGCCGTTTTTTGACGTATAATATCGTAGTAAATAGCTTCGGTAATATCTAGCCGTCTTGCTTTTTCTATCTGTAACAACTCACCTTCACTCATAGCTTGTACAGATTTAGATATAATCTCTAGCAAATCATAATCTTTTCGTTCTAGAGCGGTTAGTAAGCCTTTAGAAAATAGAAAGTCTCCTACTAGAACAGCAATTTTGTTTTTCCATAAGGCATTAATGGAAAAAAAACCACGACGCTTATTACTATCGTCTACCACATCATCATGCACCAAACTGGCTGTGTGTATAAGTTCTATTATAGAAGCACCCGTATAGGTTCGCTCTACAACTTCACCTTTATTTAAAAGCTTTGCTGTTAAAAAAACAAACATAGGGCGCATTTGCTTTCCCTTTCTATTGACAATATAGTAGGTAATTCTATTAAAAAGAGCCACTTTAGAAGACATGGAGTTACGAAACTTTTCTTCAAAAAGTTCCATCTCTTTTTCTATGGGTTCTCGTATTTGCGCTACAACTTTCAATAAAAAAGCTTTATGCTTGTTTAACCCATTTTATGCATTAGAAAATCTATTACATCGGGTTTGATTTTAAAATCAAAAGTAGGGAAAATGATAGAGTAATAGCTTCTAAGTTTTTAGTTTTAAGATTAGGAGTAAAAATATTCTTTAAATGGATGAATTAGAAAGTTAATGTCCGTTCTTAATCACTCAAAAAAATTATGATTTATTAGCCAATTGACCACAGGCGGCATCAATATCTTTTCCTCGTGAACGCCTAACTGTAACAGTAATATCATTAGCTTCTAATGTTTTTTGATACATTTCTATGGCTTTTCTTGAAGCTTGCTGAAATTCCCCATCGTCAATAGGGTTATATTCTATAATATTAACCTTAGAAGGAGCAAAACGACAAAACTTAACTAATGCATTGGCAGCTTCTTGAGTATCATTAATCCCATCCCAAACAACATATTCATACGTAATACGATTCCTTGTTTTTGCGTACCAATATTCTAAAGCTTCTCTTAAATCTTTTAAAGGAAAAGTAGCATTAAATGGCATTATTGAAGTTCTTACTTCATCTATTGCAGAATGAAGTGATACTGCTAGGTTAAACTTAACGCCATCATCTGCCATTTTTTTTATCATTTTTGGCACTCCAGAAGTTGAAACCGTAATACGCTTTGGAGACATCCCTAAACCTTCATCTGAAGTTATTTTTTCTATTGATTTTAAAACATTATTGTAATTCATTAAAGGTTCGCCCATACCCATAAAAACAATATTACTGAGCGGTCTATCAAAATACAATCGACTTTCATTATCAATAACTACAACTTGGTCATAAATCTCATCTGGATTTAGGTTTCGCATACGCTTGAGCCTAGAAGTTGCACAAAATTTACAATCTAAACTACAACCTACTTGACTAGAAACACAGGCTGTAGTACGTGTTGCTGTTGGAATTAGTACCGATTCTACAATTAAGCTATCATGCAATCTAACTGCATTTTTAATAGTACCGTCTGAGCTACGCTGAATTTGGTCTACTTTAATATGATTGATAACAAAATTAGCCTGAAGCATTTCTCTTGTTTCTTTTGAAACATTTGTCATTACCTCAAAAGAATGTGCCCCCTTTTGCCAAAGCCACTCATAAACTTGATTGCCTCTAAAAGCCTTATCACCATTAGAAACAAAAAAATCTCTAAGTTGCTCTTTAGTTAAGGCCCGTATGTCTTTCTTTTCTTGTTTCACAAGTGCAAAGGTAAAAAACGAAAAATCCCGATAGTATCGGGATTTTTATAGTTAAGAATTTATTTGTTGTAAATTAAATAATCAACATAGCATCACCATAAGAATAAAACTTATAGCTTTCTAAAATTGCTTGTTTGTATGCTTTTTTCATTAAATCATGTCCCATAAATGCAGAAACCATCATTAATAATGTTGATTTTGGTAAGTGAAAATTAGTAATCATACTATTTGCAATACTAAAATCATACGGCGGAAAAACAAACTTATTAGTCCAACCTTCAAAAGTATTTAAGGTATGATCAGATGATACTGCGCTTTCTAATCCTCGCATAGCAGTAGTTCCTACAGCACAAATACGTCTTTTATGCTTCTTTGCATTGTTTACAATAAGTGTTGCCTTCTCATCAATAATGAGTTCTTCACTATCCATTTTATGCTTAGATAAATCTTCTACTTCTACAGGATTAAAAGTACCTAAACCTACATGCAATGTTACCTCAGCAAAATTTACACCTTTAATTTCTAGTCGTTTTAAAAGATGTTTAGAAAAATGCAAACCAGCCGTAGGTGCCGCTACTGCGCCTTCATGCTTAGCATATATAGTTTGATAACGGTCTTCGTCTTCTGGTGTAACATCTCTCTTAATATATTTAGGTAAAGGAGTTTCACCTAAATCTCTAAGTTTTCTTCTAAAATCTAAATAAGAACCATCATATAAAAAACGAAGTGTACGACCTCTAGAAGTAGTATTATCTATTACCTCAGCAACTAGACTTTCGTCATCTCCAAAATATAACTTATTTCCTATTCTAATTTTACGTGCAGGATCTACTAAAACATCCCAAAGACGTTGCTCATCATTAAGTTCTCTAAGTAAAAAGACTTCTATACGAGCTCCTGTTTTTTCTTTATTACCAAATAATCTAGCGGGGAAAACTTTTGTATTGTTTAAGACCATAACATCATCCTCGTCAAAGTAATCTATCATGTCTTTAAACATTTTGTGCTCAATCTTACCTGTTTCACGATGAATAACCATCAATTTAGATTCATCTCTATTTTCTGCTGGATATTCTGCTAATAATTCTGGTGGAAGCTCAAAATGGAAGTTTGATAATTTCATGTATTTTCGTTTGATTTTTTTTTCAAAGAGGGCAAATATACAATCTGCGGATAGGGGTTGTCAAGGAATTCGGCAATTAATTCAAAATTAGATTGTATTTACTACAAAACCAACAGTTTTTATATCGTTCCAAAAGTCTGGATATGATTTAGAGACTACTTCGGCATCATTTATAAATACATCTGTTTTTAGTGCAATTGGAGCAAATGCCATTGCCATTCTATGGTCATTATAAGTATCAATCGCACAATCTTTAATTAAGTCTTTACAAGGTTCAAGCATTAAGCTTTCTGAAGTAAGTGAAACCTTAGCCCCTAATTTTTCCAGCTCCTTTTTCAT
>CAZLUS010000163.1:0-4553 GCA_964562775.1 uncultured Flavobacteriaceae bacterium
GTATATCTGTACAACAAAATATAATAAACAGATAAAATGAGAACATAAGGGGTAATCTCCATATTTTTGGATAAGTTTAAAATACTAGATGAAAATTCTTTTGAATAATCCCTTCTATGTAGTTCTCCTTTATAGGATAATTGTAATGGTCTTTTAAAATCTGTTGGAAGATTTAAAACTTGCTCAACTCCCTTTAATTTTGATGTCCAATATTCTAACTTCTCTTGAGGAATAACTTCCTTGCTTTGGTGATATGCATAATTTGCATATTGTATTTTTTGGCGAAATGATTTAGGCTGCTTCCTTTCACAAAATAATCTGTAATGGTGAGCCATTTGTTCCCTGAAAACACGCATAGACCATTTATCGGTAACAATATGATGTAGTGTTATTAACAACCAATGTTCCTCTTCTGAGTGTTTTAGTAGCGAAATTTTATGTAGCGGTCCATCTAAGAGGCTAAATTTAGTAGTTGCATCAGTAAGAGAATGCGAATTGAGAGTTTTTTCAAATTCTTTTATAGGCAAATTGCTATAATCAATATATTCAACATTTACAGCTAGTAATTCATTAATATCTTGTGTTGTTTTACCCTCTACTATTTTATATGTAGATCGTAAAATATCATGATCTTTAAAAACTTCTTCTATGGCGGCAATTAGATATTTTTTGTTAAGCTTTCCTTTAAAAAGATATCTCTCAGAATAGTTGTAGAATGGATTATCAGGATACAATTGTTGTAAAAACCATAATTGCTCTTGACCATGCGATAATGGTAATGGCACATTTATGGGAATATTAAAAGTATTTTGAACCTGATTTAAAGACTTGTTCTTATTTTTCCACTGCTTTAATAGAGACTCATCAGTATTCATAATAGGTAATTTAAATTTATTATAAAAACAAACAACTGTAATTGAATACTAGCGTAAATTTAGCCATCGCGCTATGTTAAATCGTATACTTCTTATAAAATAATCTAAACCAGTATCAATATTAAAACCTCTTAGAAGAACCCAATCAATAGATAGTATTATTAATAAAATAGAGGCTATGACTATAAATTTTGGGTAACGTCTGGACTTTCTTATGAAGAATAGGATTGGAAATATTCCAGCTATAATTAACATTTGTCCTATTTCTACACCAACGTTGAAACCTAAGAGCGACACGGTTAAATTTTCTCCTCTAAATCCTAAATCTCCTAAAACACTTGCAAAACCAAAGCCATGAAAAAGCCCAAATATAAATGCAATAGCCCAATCCTTGCCTTTAAAAATTGGTATAATGTTGTGTAATGCAGCTAATCCAATAGAAAATGCTATAATTGTTTCTACAATATTTGAAGGTAATACAATAATATTTAAAGCAGCTAGACTTAATGTTATAGTATGTGCTATGGTGAAAAATGTAACTATCTTGACAATATATAAAAATGCAGGTTTAAATTTTTGTACGGGTACCCACCCAAATATTTTTTGTTTTATTTGAGTAGTACCATTTTTATTTTCTTGTCGTATTCTAACTACAACAGATGGCAATATTAAGGCAACAAGAAATAATATATGATCTAAGCCTATCCAAATATGCCATATACCTTGTTTTATCATTGCTACTGCACCCCGCCAAATAGAAAGCTTTTCGTTAGGACGTATAGTAACTATTGTTTTTTGTGTAGAAAAATCATCTATTATATTAGTTTCTTGATTAATTACTCCTGCCAACCAGTTGTATTCAATAATAAGAAAGCCTTTATGTGTTGGGTCTGCTTTAAAAATAGCTCCGTATTTTATTGTCAGCTCTTCTGGAACCAAATTATTGTCTTCTAAATCAAAAGAGAATTGAACCATAGAACCTTGCGATATGCTAAAAACATCAAAGTCACCAAATACAACCTTTAAATTGCCAACTTCGCTTTTAAAATTGGAATTTGCCAAAATATATTCTTTTAATTTTTCGATATGTGGCATTAAATCAACTTTTGTAGCATTGTCTGAAAGATTTAAACCAAACACTTTATTGATTTCCCTTGTGTTGATTTCATATCTTCCTTCAATGCCTGTGTCTTCGTAAATTCTTAAGAAAATATAGCTCTGATTAGGGTAATGGCTGTATGCTTCATTACATATGAATATGAAAAGCAAAAAGAATAGAACAAATGCGTTTTTTTTCATTTACTTAATCTTAAATAATAATTACTTTGTTTTTTTAAGAGAATTAAAAATAGACGTGCAAAATAGTAGCGTGCCCTATTTTTAAAAAAATCAAATTCTGGTAAATTAATGATACAATATTAATCAACAGTATATACTCACCACAAAAAAAGTAGCTTAACATGAAAAAAAGTGGTTGAAATGGAATAATATCAATTGAAGATTATATAAAGTTATAGGATAACACTTAGTTTTAAAATGGATATTTTTCTTGTTTAACGGCTTAAATTCACTTTCTATGGAATTTTTTTATAAACTAAAAAAAAATACCTTTTCTTGTTCTTCAAAAATACAGCAACATAAATTAAACAACGGTAGAAATGAATTTTTCATTTACAGAAGACCAAATACGATTAAAGGATAGCGTTATTGATTTTGCAAAAAACAACCCACCTCAATCCTATATCATTCAAGACCATAATTGTATGTTTTCTATGGATGATTGGAAAAAATGTGCAGATTTTGGTATTCAAAGTATGTCCGTTTCTCATACCTATGGTAATGGTAAGTTTAAATCAGATATTGATTTATTAGCTGCTACAATAGCTATGGAAGGCCTAGGATATGGATGTCCAGATAATGGTCTTTTATTAGCTCTAAATGCTCAAATGTGGACGGTTCAGTTGCCTATTGAATATTTTGGGACTAAAGAACAAAAAATAGAATACTTAAAACCTTTAACACTGGGAGATAGTATAGCCTGTCATGCTTTAACTGAAGAGAATGCAGGTTCAGATGTTTTTAGTATGCAAACGACAGCTACTAAAGTGGAGGGAGGCTATATGTTAAATGGAAAAAAATGTATGATTTCTTTAGCTCCAGTTGCTGATTTTGCATTAGTTTTTGCAAATAGTAACCCTAAAATAGGCAAATGGGGAGTTACTGCTTTTTTAGTCAAAAAGGGAACAAAAGGTTTTAGTATCAGTGAAAATAAAACAAAAATGGGTATGCGTACTGTTCCTTTTGGTGAATTGATGTTTAAGAATTGTTTTGTGCCTGATAAAGATAGACTAGGAAAAGAAGGAGCAGGATGGAGTATTACAAACCATTCTCTAGAAAACGACCGATGTAGTGTTTTTGCTGCTAAGTTAGGAGCTATGGAAAGGCAATTAGAAAAATCTATCGAATATGTAAAGACAAGAAAGCAATTTGGAAAAAAAATAAGTGAGTTTCAATCTGTTTCTAATAGAATTGCAGAAATGAAATTACGTTTAGAGACCTCTAAACTTTTATTGTACAAGACGGCATGGTTAAAAAATCAAGGAAAATCCGCTATGCTAGAGGCCGCTATGTTAAAGCTGCAAGTAAGTGAAAATTTTGTGAGTTCTAGTTTAGACACTATTAGAAATCATGGTGCTATAGGATATTTAACAGAGAATGAGATAGAACGCGATTTGCGAGATTCTGTAGGAGGTTTAATTTACGCGGGAACATCCGATATACAAAAAAACATCATAGCTAAACTTCTAGGACTTTAACAAAAATGATGATGTTTACACTTAATCATATTATAGAAAGAGGAGCTCAGGAATTTCCAGGTAAAGATGCTTTTCGGTTTTTGGATCAATCTATATCATATAAAAATTTAGAAGAGAAAGCAGTTAAGGTTGCATGTTATCTACAAAGCAAAGGCATAAAAAAGGGAGATCGTGTTGGTATATACATGAACAGATGTTTAGAGAGTTCATTTGCCATTTACGGAATTCTAAAAGCAGGATGCGTATATGTTCCTTTAGATCCTTTTGCTCCAATAGCACGCACAAGTTTTTTAATTAAAGATTGTGGTATTGCCTGCATTATAAGTACTCCACAACAGAAAAGAAAACTTGTTAAAATCATTGATAATAACCAATTAATAGATAGTATTATTGGTATTGAAAATTCCTTGGTTAAAAATGTAATCTCTTGGACTCAAATAGATAAGGTAGACATAAAGTATTTTGCGTCGCCAAATACGGTAGCTGAAAATCTAGCGTATATACTATATACTTCTGGTAGTACGGGTACACCTAAAGGAATTATGCATACGCATTACAGTGCCCTTAGCTATGCACAATTGTCTGCAGATTTGTATGGACTTACATCGGAAGATATTCTTGGGAATCATGCTCCTACGCATTTTGATGTTTCTACCTTTGGTTATTTTTCGGGACCTTTAGTTTCTGCTACTACTGTTATTGCTTCAGATGCACATACAAAATTACCCGCTAGTTTAGCTACGCTAATTGAAAAAGAAAAAATTTCTGTCTGGTATTCTGTCCCTTTAGCATTAATTCAAATGTTACAACATAAAGTGTTGGAGGGTAAAAATTTTAGTTCTTTAAGATTGGTTTTATTCGC
>CAZLUS010000164.1:0-4500 GCA_964562775.1 uncultured Flavobacteriaceae bacterium
AAATTGAATTAGCTATGAAAATCTAACTCACATTCAATTATAAGACACGTATTCTAATTATAAAGTCACTATGTTTTTTGTTTCTTTTTTCTTGCAGCCGGAAACAATACATTGTTTAAAATTAAACGATAACCTGGTGATGTTGGGTGTAGTTCTAATTCTGTTTTTGGGTCCCCCACTCTATGCTGGTAGTCTTCAGGATCATGACCCCCATAAAATGTAAAAAAACCTTTCCCTTTAATACCGTGAATATAACGTGCTTCACTGTTAAGTTTAGACTCTCCTAAAACCAATACCGTTGGTTTAACTTGTTCTCTAGTAAAGGAGGTTGTTTGCCCCATAAAACCTTTTACTAAAGTTGTATGATTCTGCGTAAGCATTGTAGGCACTGGGTCCCATTTTGCAGAGAAATCCATTAAGGTAAAATAATCTGATTCTTTCTGTATTTTGCGTTTAGGAGTCATATCTATACTTGAAAACTCGTAACGGTGAGGGTTACGTTCTAAAACGAAGTTTTGAAACGCAAAAGTGTTTCTAAAATTTAATTGGGTTTGGTAATTAGGTTGCGACGGGTCGCCATCAAACATGGGTTCACAAATATCTACGCCTTGTGCTGCCAAAGCAATATCAAAACTATCCGTTGCCGAACACATGGCAAACATAAAACCTCCACCAATAACATATCTCCTTATTTTATCTGCAACTGCTCCTTTTTGTTCAGACACTTTAGCATATCCTAATTTAGCAGCTCGTTCTTCAGATAAACGTTTGTTATTTATATACCATGGTGCCGCCCTATATGTGCCATAAAATTTACCATATTGACCCGTAAAATCTTCATGATGCAAATGCAACCAATCATACAAGGCTAGTTTATCTTCTAAAACCTCTTCATCGTAAATAGTAACATAAGGTATTTCTGCATAGGTTAATACCATAGTAACAGCATCATCCCAAGGTTGATTGTCTTTTGGAGAATACACAGCAATTTTAGGCGCTTTTTCTAAAATTACCGCTTCTTGGTTTTTTGATGGACTACTAATCTGATTTAATATACTTTCTGCTTCGCTATCTGGTATTACTTCAAAAGATACGCCTCGTATTTGACATTCTTTACGTATTGCATCACCATCAGGTAACAAAAAAGAACCTCCACGATAGTTTAATAACCATTGCACTTTTTGCTGTTTACTAAGCACCCAATAGGTAATTCCGTATGCTTTCAAGTGATTTTTTTGACTCTCAGCATCCATTGGAATTAGAATAACAGTAGCCCTGACTTGGAATGATAATAGAATAAAGAATAAAAAGAAAAGACTTTTTTGCATAAACTGTTTTCTTTGATAGCAACAATTCAAAGGTAAACGAAAAATAACTAAACAGTATTTTGATGGACGTTAAAGAATCTTAAAAAGGAACATCATTATCATCAAGCTCATCATCATTTATTGAGCTTCCAAAAGCCTCGTCCGCACTAGGTAAATTAGGTGTTTTAAATGGATTATCATCACCATCATTCATCTTAGATTGAAACTCAAAAGGGGAATCAAAGTCGTCTAAGTTATCAAACTTCCCTAAATTTCCAATAAACTTTAACCTAATATTCTCTAATCCACCATTACGATGCTTTGCTACAATTAACTCTCCTTGGCCTTGCGTTGGTGTACGCTCTTCATCATCCCATTCGTCAATTTTATAATATTCTGGTCTATAGATGAAGGATACGATATCTGCATCTTGTTCAATTGCACCAGATTCCCTAAGGTCAGATAATAAGGGGCGCTTGCTCCCACCACGAGTTTCAACAGCTCTTGACAATTGAGACAGTGCAATTACTGGAACATTTAATTCTTTAGCAAGGGCTTTTAAGTTTCTAGAAATTGTAGATATTTCTTGTTCTCTATTCCCTCCTTTTTGACTACCACCAGCAGTCATTAATTGTAAATAATCAATTATAATTATTTGAATATCATGTTGAGATTTTAGTCGTCTTGCCTTAGCTCTTAAATCAAAAATAGATAAGGAAGGTGTATCATCTATAAATAAAGGTGCTTTTTCAAGCGCTTTAACTTTTACGTTTAATTGCTCCCATTCGTGCTTTTCTAGCTTACCTGTCCTTAGTTTTTCTGATGACAAACCCGTTTCTGAAGAAATAAGTCTAGTTATTAACTGTACCGAAGACATCTCACAAGAGAAAAATGCAACACCTTTGTTATAATCTACAGCTATATTTCTTGCCATAGAGAGGGTTAATGCTGTTTTTCCCATACCTGGACGTGCAGCAACAATAACTAAATCACTAGGTTGCCAACCCGATGTGAGCTTATCTAACTTATCAAAACCTGAGGCAATGCCACTCATTCCCTCTTTATTTGAAATTTCTTCGATGCGCTTTTTAGCCTGAATAACTAAATTCTGAGCTGTTTCTGCTGATCGTTTTAAATTACCCTGTGTTACTTCATACAATTTGGCTTCAGCGTTATCTAAAAGGTCAAAAACATCGGTAGATTCATTATATGCAGATTCTATTACTTCGCTTGATATTTTTATTAAGCTACGCTGAATGTATTTTTGAAGAATAATACGGGCATGAAATTCAATATGAGCCGAAGAAGCTACTTTTTGAGTTAGTTTAATAAGGTAAAAATCTCCTCCTATTGCTTCTAGATGACCATCTTTCTTTAATTGAGACGAAACAGTTAATAAATCTACTGGTTCAGAAGATTCAAACAATTTAAAAATTGCTTCGTAGATAAAACGATGCGCCTCTTTATAGAAAGCTTCTGGGTGTAAAATATCAATAACCTCATCTACCCCCTTTTTGTCAATCATCATTGCTCCCAACACAACTTCCTCTAAATCAACAGCTTGTGGTGGTATTTTTCCACGTTCTAAATTGATGATTGTCGTTTTGTCTATTTTACGACCTACAATAGGGTTTGGTTTATCCATGGGTACTAAAGTATGGAATTAGCCTTAAGTTAGCTTTTAATTTTCAGTTTCTGATATTCACAGGTAATGAACAAAAGTAGTGTTGATAACTAAATAAAACTGTTAATAAGTGAAAGAAGTACGAAAAATATGACTGTTGTTATTTTTTCAAAAACACAAACATCAGGCTTAGCCATTAAAAACACCCATATTGGCATATTTATCCATTCTA
The DNA here is from genome assembly GCA_964562775.1 of uncultured Flavobacteriaceae bacterium. Taxonomy (GTDB): domain Bacteria; phylum Bacteroidota; class Bacteroidia; order Flavobacteriales; family Flavobacteriaceae; genus Croceitalea. The sequence continues at coordinate 3,164 of CAZLUS010000164.1, forward strand.
GAATTTACCAATTCTTTTGGTGATAACTTTTTAAGTTCATCAAAATGAGCTGCTATTTTGTTTTTTACAGTAGTAAACGTTTTATCTCTATTGCGATGTGCTCCACCAACGGGTTCACGGACTATTTCATCTATGAGTTTCAGTTTTTTCATATCAGTAGCAGTCAATTTTAAAGATTCTGCTGCTTGTTCTTTATACTCCCAGCTTCTCCAAAGAATAGAAGAACAAGATTCTGGAGAAATTACAGAATACCATGTGTTTTCTAACATAAGTACTTTATCACCTACACCTATGCCTAAAGCTCCGCCAGAAGCACCTTCACCAATTATAACTACAATAATTGGTACTTTAAGCCTTGTCATTTCTAAAATATTTCTTGCAATTGCTTCTCCCTGCCCTCTTTCTTCTGCTTCAATTCCTGGGTAGGCACCTGGTGTGTCTATAAAACATACTACAGGAATATTAAATTTTTCGGCAGATTTCATTAAACGCAATGCTTTACGATAACCTTCTGGATTGGCCATACCAAAATTTCGGTATTGACGTGTTTTAGTATTGAAACCTTTTTGTTGCCCAATAAACATATAGCTTTGGTCTCCTATTTTGCCTAATCCACCAATCATTGCCTTATCATCCTTTACATTTCTATCTCCATGAAGTTCTAAAAATGTATCTCCGCATATAGCATTTATATAATCTAAAGTGTAGGGTCGGTTAGGATGCCTAGACAATTGAACTCTTTGCCAAGCCGTAAGGTTTTTATAAATATCCTTTTTAGCTTCATCTAATTTCTTTTCAATTTGCTGGCAAGTCTCAGAGACATCTACTTCACTCTCTTCGCCTATTATTGTGCATTTCTGCAATTGTTCTTCAAGTTCTTTAATAGGAAGTTCAAACTCCAAATACTCCATAAGATAATTAGTTGCTGTTGTATTATTGACAAATATAGAATTTTCAATAAAAATCCTATAGCCCAATCTTAAGAATTATCTTTTGGCTTTCTGTAAAAGATAAAAACCTACAATTCCAAAAATTAAGTTAGGTAATATTACTGCTAAAAGTGGAGAAAACCCAGATTGTTCTGCCAAAGTACCAAAGACCTTATCAAAAAATATGTACACAAAGGCCACTCCTATACCAAAAGCCAAGTTCACGCCCATTCCTCCTCTTCGTTTGACCGAAGAAACTGCTACTGCAATAATTGTTAATACAAAAGCTGCTACTGGCAGGCCCCACCTTTTATATTTTACTAGTACATAGGTATTAATATTTGCTGCTCCTTTTCTTTGTTGCTCCTCTATAAACTCATTTAATTCAAAAAGGTTTTTGGTATCTGC
>CAZLUS010000165.1:0-4479 GCA_964562775.1 uncultured Flavobacteriaceae bacterium
AAGTCCTGCTAAATCTCCTGGTTTATCAAGTACTGGACCAGAAGTAATTTTTATACCAACTCCTAATTCATTAGCCAAAATATGTGCAAGGGTAGTTTTTCCTAAGCCCGGAGGACCATGAAATAAAGTATGATCTAATGCTTCATCACGTTGGTTTGCGGCCTGTACAAATACCTTTAAATTTTCTAGAACCTGTTCTTGACCTGTAAAGTCATCAAAGCTTATAGGCCTCAAAGCTCTTTCAATGTCTAATTCTTCTTGAGAAAAATTATCAGGTGTAGGGTTAAGGTTATCATTCATACCTAACAAAGATAAGGCAATTGAATTATTAAGATATTTATTTTTAAATTGAGACCTAGTATTAAACGATTAATATTACTTTCATGATATGAATTCAAATAGCTACAGCAACAGTATTTTACCGTACATACCTTTTTTCTATGTTATCTGGTCTGATGATCTTTTATCGGCATCAGAAATAGAAGTCATAAAAAATGCCATTCATAAAGACGATTCTTTAAATGAAGATGACAAAAAACAGCTTTGCATCTGGTTAAATAAATTAGACCCACCTAAAGATACCGAAATTAAAAACTGGCAGCAGATAATAAGTAGCAGTAAGGCTAAACTTGTTGAAAGTGAAACTTACCCTCTTGAAGCTTTTTCTAGAAAAGTAGCTAATTTTTATTGTGATGGTTGTGGAGATAATGAACAACTAAAACATATTGAATTAAATCTTGGGATACAACCTAATCATTACAACCATCTGTTTCATGTTGAAGTAACGCAACAGTCTTCTTCTAATAAATACGATGGCGTACTAATAGACCAATTATTAAATCAAAAATATATTACAAACATTACAACTTTTAGAAAGTTTCTGGAAGATGATATTTTTAATTGGGCAATTGAAACTAATAAAGAACAAGCTAGGTTAAAAGTTTTATCGCAATTACAAAAATTAGCTAAAAATGGCTGGGGAGCTTTTGCATACCCTCCTGCTTATGGCGGTAAAGAAGATATGGAAACTTATGCTTCTATTTTTGAACATTTAATGTTTGTTGATGGTAGCTTAGCGGTAAAGTTTGGAGTTCAATTTGGTCTTTTTGGCGGTAGCATTCAAAATTTAGGAAGCAAACGCCATCACGATTTATATTTAAATGATGCCGGGAAAACAGACCTTTTAGGTTGTTTTGCAATGACAGAAACCGGTCATGGCAGTAACGTGCGTGGTATTAAAACTACAGCCACTTACATTCATAAAGACAAAGCTTTAGTTATTCATACGCCAGGTAAAAACGACAATAAAGAATATATTGGTAATGCCTTGCATTCTAAGATGGCTAGTGTTTTTGCACAACTTATTGTAAATGGCAAAAATAGAGGTGTACATGCTATTTTAGTGCCATTAAGAGATGAAAATCATGAAACTTTAGAAGGTATTACTGTTGAAGACAATGGGTATAAACTAGGACTAAACGGTGTTGATAACGGTAAAATATGGTTCAACCAAGTTAGTGTTCCTGTAGAAAACCTATTAGATAAATATGGTAGAATTGATGCTGAAGGCAATTATAAATCTGAAATAAAAAATCCTAACAAACGGTTTTTTACCATGTTAGGCACACTAGTCGGAGGTCGTATTTGTGTTGCTAAAGGAGCTTTAGCAGGAGCAAAAATGTCACTCGCTATTGCTATAAAACATGCTTTAAAAAGAAGACAGTTTAATGATTCTTTACGAGTACAAGAAGACTTACTTTTAGATTATCCTACTCACCAATTACGCTTACTCCCAAAAGTAGCCAGTAGTTATGTATATCATATTGCTTTGCAGCAAGCTATGATAAATTACAATCAGAACACTTCTGATGATAAGCGTGAGATAGAAACCCAAGTAGCGGGTTTAAAATCATGTATTACGTGGTTTGCTACAGATGCTATTCAAGAATGTAGAGAAGCTTGTGGTGGAAAAGGGTATTTATTAGAGAATAGAATTGGAGATTTAAAGAACGATTCTGATATTTTTACCACTTTTGAGGGGGATAATACTGTTTTAATGCAGTTAGCAGCTAAAGGGGTCTTATCTGACTTTAAATCTGAACTTAATGCCGGTGGTTTTGTAAGTGTCCTTAAACTTTTAAGAACGCGTTTTACAGATAAACTAACAACTATAAATCCTGCATACTCCAATAAAGTTGACAAAGAACACTTATATGACCCAAAGTTTCATTTAGATGCTATGGATTATAGATTACGCAGATTAACAGATACCGCAGCGATGCGAATTAGAGGCTATATTAAAAAAGGAATACCAAGTTACCAAGCTTTTCTTAAAGTGCAGACGCATCTATTAGAAGTAGGTAAAGCATATAGCGAAGGTTTAGCTGTTAAATGGTATTACAATTTTGCTACTACTGTTTCTAATGAAGCGTATAAAGAGCTATTCTATAAAATAGGTGCCTTACATAGTTTATCAATAATACGTAATGATGCTGCTTGGTATTTAGAACAGGGTTATATAAGCAATACTAAATCTAAAGCAATAAGACAACGTGTAGAAAGATTGAGTACAGAGCTTAGACCACATGCAAACTCTTTGGTAGAAGGTTTTGGAATACCCGAACAATTAATTTCTGCTCCTATTGCTAATTAATTTTTCTTTTTTAGTAACTGCGATGTGTCTAAAAATTCTTCAATAGTTATTTTTGGGTCGCCGTATAGATATGTTTTAGCATTACCTGTAGATATTAATACTATCTCTCTAAAAACATTAACACGGGCTAATGCAGATTCTTTTATATCTAGATTTGCTGCACCAGCCCCAAGCTTTTGACCAATAAACTTTGTGTTATTGTGCATTTTAAGATTTAAAGAATCTGTAGAACCATCCATTTCTAACGAAGCTGTATTTCGTAAGCTTATTTTTTTAATATTACTAACCGAATATATATTAGCGTCTGACTTACCCATCAAATTAATATTTAAAGAATCTACATCTAAATTAAAATCTCCTTTGCTATTTCCTTCCATATTTACATTAGCTACAAAAGCGCTTGCTCTTACATCTAACTTAGCCGACTTATAGGTATTTATATTTAGGTTATCTGTAGATAACATACCCTTCATAGTTATTTTACCATCACGCTGTGTAATAGTCTTTAGTTCTTGAAAATTTATAGTTATTTCACACTTCTTTTTAGCTGTAATATTATAAAACGAAGAAACAATTAGCGTACTATCTTCAACCTTAAACTTTAAAACATCAATTAAGTTATCATCAGCGGTAATCTCATAACCATCAGAAGAAGATTTTTTAAGAATAACATCTAAATTATCATTCAATTCAATAGCGTTAAAAGCAGGCAAGTCTTCAGCCACTTCTACTACAGAACGATTGCCTTTAATCTTAGGTTTTCGCTGAGCTGTTAAAAGAATAGGGGTACATACTGCTAAAAGAAAAATTAATTTTTTCATAATTCATAAAATTTTGCTCTCACACTAAAAATATAGACACAACTTTTTTAAAAAAGTCATCTTTATGTCAATGTATGAAAAATCTATGCCAAAATAAGCAAATAAAAAACCCAACTAAAAAAAGTTGGGTTTTTTATATCATTTTATTGTAAATCAATTAATGATTCATTTCCTCCTCATTATCTTGTAAAGGTATATTTTGAGGTACAAAATCTTGTCCTTCTATGATATAATTTCCATTCTCATATGTTTTACTATAATCATATGGCCAACGATGCACATGAGGGATTTCTCCTGGCCAGTTACCGTGCATATGCTCTTGTGGAGCTGTCCACTCCAAAGTGTTTGATTTCCAAGGGTTTTGTGGTCCTTTCTTTCCGTAAAATACACTTCTAACAAAATTATAAACGAACAATAATTGAGCTGCTCCAGCGATTAAAGCAAAAACAGTCATTAATACTTGTACATCTGTTAATTCATCAAACATTGGAAAAGCCGTATTCTCGTAATACCTACGAGGAACACCTGCCATACCTACAAAATGCATTGGAAAAAATACCCCGTAAGCACATATAGCAGTTACCCAAAAATGTATATAACCTAAGTTCTTATTCATCATTCTACCGTAGAACATTTTAGGGAACCAATGGTACACCCCTGCAAAAAGTCCGTATAAAGCCGAAATACCCATTACTAAATGAAAGTGAGCTACTACAAAATAAGTGTCGTGAACATTTATATCTAATGCACTATCACCTAAAATAATACCTGTTAAACCACCTGTAATAAAAGTCGATACTAATGCTATAGAAAACAGCATTGCTGGGTTAAGCTGCAGATTTCCTTTCCATAGTGTTGTTATATAATTAAAAGCTTTTACCGCCGAAGGTATTGCAATTAATAATGTTGTAAATGTAAATACAGAACCTAAAAACGGATTCATCCCTGAGATAAACATATGGTGACCCCAAACAATTGTAGATAAAAATGCAATTGCTAAAATTG
>CAZLUS010000166.1:0-2117 GCA_964562775.1 uncultured Flavobacteriaceae bacterium
AGTATAATTCCAGTATAAAAAAAATAAGGAAGCAAATTTACATTAGAAAATATTGAAGTTGAAAATGGTCTAATTAACCATTAAAACTTAGTTGTTTAGATACTTTATATAGGTAAAAAGTTGTTCGTGTTTTTAGTAAAAACAAATGAAATTGCACTTGATATTAAGAGGGTAAGAAGCTAAAAATAAACAGGAATGAATTTATGAGGTATAGAAGATTAATTCTTGTATAATCTTAAATAAAAAAAGCGTCCAATTTTGGACGCTTTTTTTATTTTTTTTCTACTATTTTATTTCGCCGTCGAAGCTTTTCTTCCTTTTATTGATATTACTGGAAATTCTGTTCTACGGTTTAGCTCTAAATCTTCAGGTGAGCAATCTTTTTTACTCGTACACTCATTTATAGGTTTACGTTTTCCAAAACCTTTATAAGAAGTAATATGATGTTTAGGTACCCCATTTGCAATTAAATACTCGTAGGTAGATTTTGCCCTTCTTTCAGAGAGCTTGTCATTATAATTATGGCTTCCAACAGGATCTGTATGTGCTTCTAATTTTATAATTATACTTGGGTACGTAACTGTCATTAATTTTACCACTTTGTCTAATTCTATTGCAGCATCTGGTCTAATATTACTTTTGTTAAAATCGAAATAAATTTTATTTAAACCGGCTAAAAGCTTAACATCTAGTATTGGTTCTAAATTTATATCTAAGGCTTTAACTTTAGTTGATCTGCTTATATCTTGAGTGTTAAAAAAGATGTTTTTAGTTGGATGTGTTCTTCTTTTCGCCTCAATCATATAGTCGCGTTTTCTACTGATGAACATTTTGTATTTACCATTTTCATCAGTTATCGCTTCGCCTACTTTTTCATTCGTTTTTTGATCAAACAGTGTAATTGCTACACTATCTAAAGCCTGAAGGTTAATAGCATCTCTTACAATACCTTCAACAACTAAAGAAGGTGTAAATTCAAATCGATAAATATCATCACTCCCTTTACCACCTTCTCTATTAGAAGTTACATATCCATTTACGCCATTTTCTTCTACAAAAAAGCCAAAATCATCTGCAGAACTATTAAGAGGTCTACCTAAATTTATAATATCTACATAATTACCCAAACTATCTTTTATAGAGGTAAAAACATCCATTTGGCCAAAGCCAACATGCCCATCAGAAGAAAAAAACAATTTACCTTCTTTATTTACAAATGGAAACATTTCGTTTCCTTCTGTATTAATAACAGGACCAGCATTAACAGGTTTTCCTATACCACCTCGTTCATGTATTTCGGAATAGTAAATATCTGTACCTCCATACCCGCCTGGTCTATCTGAAGCAAAGAACAGTACTTTTCTATCTGCACTTATTGCAGGATGACCAGTAGAGTATAAATCATTATTAATTCTTAAACTCTTTACAGTAACCCACTCATCATCTTTTATTTCTGCTTTGTATATTTTAAGATTATTATCTTTTTTTAGGCCGTAACCTTCTTTTTTACCAAAATAATTATTTCTTGTAAAATATATCACAGTATCATTTTTGTAATCTGTGCTAAATACTATTGAACTTTCATGGTATTTACTATTTATCTCACCTTTTAATGGTGTTGCAGTAGCATTAGGATTTCCTTCTTCAATACTAAAAAGATCTAACCAAGGTTCTCCATTCCAGCCATACGTTTTTTCCGAATTCTCATTTTCTCTTGTTGAAGCAAAATAGTGTCTTCCTTTGTATACAAAGCTTCCAAAGTCACTGCCTTCTGTATTAAAGTGTAGTTCTTCTACTTCATAACGTTCCCTACTGTTAAAAACAACAGAGGCAAAGTTTCCATCTTTTAAGAACCTTTTTACTCTTGCATCATTCTTATTAAATTTCTTATATTTTTTCAACCATTTTGTAGCTTCTTCAGTTTTTCCACTACTATGTAATGCCATAGCATACTTAAAATAGTAGTCTGATGGTATATCTGCTTCATTGATTACAGCTTCAAAATGTGGCATTGCCTTTTTAAAATCTCTAATAAGCAAATAGCATTCTGCCAATTGTTGGTGCGCATGATTTGTGTTAAAATCTTTCTCTATCATTTCTTGATAAAAAGGGATAGC
>CAZLUS010000166.1:2217-4465 GCA_964562775.1 uncultured Flavobacteriaceae bacterium
GGTTTTTTTAAAAGTATCTTGGGGATTTAAATGTACCTGGTTCACGTTTTCCTAATTCAAAGATTAAGATAACTTCATGTGTTCCAGACGTACCAAAGCTATCACGAAAATCGCCTCTTGGTAAATCATAGCCATATCCTATACGTACATCTTTAGTAACTCTATAGTCCATGTAAGCAGCAAAGTTAGAAGCATCATTAAATCGATATGATGCACCAAACCAAAATCTTTCATAGGCTAAAAAACCTGCATTAAGATCATATGTTGCTGGAGCACCATCTGTAAATTTTGTGATTAAAGCGGGTCTAAATTTTATATCTAGAGAAAGATCAACTACTAAACCTGCAGTAAAATAAAAACTTATATCATCTACTCCTTCAAACTCACCATCGTTGAAATCAGTTTCAAAAAATCTTGGAGCCGAGAATCCAGTATACCATCTGTCTGAAGTCAAGTAAACACCTGCACCTAGATTAGGAGTCCAATTATTTACTGCTGCTAAATTTGGGTCACTTCCGTCACCTATCTGAGGTCTAGAATAATTAGTTCCACCTGCTTTTAAACCAAAAGATAATTTAGTTTCAAAAGATACTGGTATGGTATATGAAAAATCACCATACACATAATTAGTGCTTTCAAAACCTAATTGATCGCTGATGTATGAAAACCCAATACCGATTTTCTCGTTACTACGTAATGGTGAATGTACAGAAAGGGTACTAGTTACAGGATTCCCTTCTAAACCAGACCACTGGTTTCTATGTAGTGCCGTTAGGTTTAATTTTTCTCTACTTCCCGCATAGGCAGGATTAATAGAGATTGTGTTAAACATAAACTGCGTAAACTGCGGTAATTGTTGTGCCTCTATACTAGAAGTTAGTACAAGAAAAAACAATATTAAAGTGGCTTTTAAAACTTTCATTTGTTATAGGTTAATTCCTAACTATGCATTTAGCATTTAAGATTTTAGGTTTAATTTCTTATGTACAAAGAAAAACAAGATATTAAGCATATTATAATCTAAACGTCTAACACTTATTAATAATCGTTGTATGAATAAAACTTCGTTTAATGGTTTTTTTCTTACGATGAATGCCATTTTTTTTTGCTCTATTTAATTTATTCCTAGATAAATAAACCCATTAAATGGTTCTATAGCAGTACCTAATTGATTATCAGTTGCTCTAATAATATAATAGTAGGTACCAGAAGGTAATTCACCAGAAGACCCAAAAGATCCGCTTGGAGAAGTTCCATTCCAATCATTACGATAATCTTTAGCTTCGTATACTTTATCACCCCATCTGTTGAATATTTCTACATCAAAAGTAAACTCACAGAATTCTACCCCTCTAATTTCAAAAGTATCATTGATACCATCACCATTAGCAGTTACGGCTTCAGAGATTTCAATTTCACCTCTTCCACATGGCACACAATCTGTATTTACGTTTATAGTAAAGTCAACAAAATACTTACATTCCCCTTCGGTAGAGCTGTATGCTATTTTAAATTCACCAGGTAAATGATCAAGCGGATCGAATAAGCTGCCGTTTAAAACAACATCTCCTTCAAGAACCTCAAAAGTTCCATTGGTGTCAAACGACTCAGGTAAGAAATTAATTAAGTCAATTGCCTCGTCTTCGATACAAATGTCTATAGTAACTTCTTCTAATTGCGGTTGTAGCACAACTATAATTTGTTCAAATACAGCAGTATTACCACATTGGTCAGTAACATTCCAAGTTCTAATTAGTAAGAAGTCATCAGAACCATCCGTTGCATCTTGTCTCACTTCAGAGAATTCAAATGTATGTTCACCACATCCGTTAAAGAATACTAATTCTGGGACTTCAGGAATTTCATCCCCACAAATGATAGTAATTTCTTCAGTAAATGGATCAACCATTATTTCACGTAAGTCATTATCTATGATAGTTCCTGTAGCGGTATTGGTAGTATTACCATCTACGAAACCAACTCCGATATTAGAAATGATATTCGATAGTACAAGGTTGAATACTTCGGTTTCTTCAATTACAAAATCATTAACGATATCGATAACAATGTTTACAGACGAAGTATTTTCATCGAAAGCGATAGTTCCTGTTTGCGCAGTATAATCGGTACCATCAAGTGCCGTATCGTCACCAGTTGCATAATCAACAGTCACAGTCTCTCCTGGAGCGATATTACCTGTAAAGGTAACGGTAAATGTAGCTGTTACGGTATCTCCTGGATCACCTTC
>CAZLUS010000167.1:0-4458 GCA_964562775.1 uncultured Flavobacteriaceae bacterium
GAAGATGCAAACCCAAAATCACGAACTAAAACACCTGGTTCAGTTTTAAACTTCCATGTTTTCTTTTTTTCAGAAAAACTTTTTTCTTTAGCTTCCGCTTCTGCCTGAGTAACAATTACAACTGGTTTATCATAAGACTTTTTAGCTTGATTATATCGCTTAATCATTTCTTTGCTAAAAACATCTTTTCTATTTTGAAGCACTCCAGTAGCATCTACAATATGATCTGCAGGTACTGTAATATTAACTTCATATGCACCAAAAGTTAAAGCAAACTCACCACTACCCCAGAACTGATGGTTCTGCCATCCTTCTACATCATTATAGACTGCCATTCTAGGAAAAAATTGAGCTATTACGTAGGCTCTATTACCATCTTTAGGAAAAAACTCATAACCAGAACGTGCTCTATTAACAGTATGGTCAGGAATGTTATACCACCATTTTATAGAAAATGAAACCTGAGACCCACTTTTTAAAGCTTGTGGTAAATTAATACGCATCATAGTTTGGTTAATGGTATAGGATAAGGCTTTTCCGCTAGCATCCTTTACAGCATCAATATTAAAACCACCATCAAAAGGCTCAGTAATATAAGTTTGAGCAAAACTACCTGCTTGGTAGGCAAAGTTTACTCCATCACCATTTCGTAATGGAGATTTAGTATCTTTTGCTCTTACATTTTGGTCTAATTGCACCCATAAAAACTCTAAATCATCAGGAGAGTTGTTATAATACGTAATTGTTTCATTACCGTAAATTTTAGCATTTTTATCATCTAACTCTATATCCATTTTATAGTCAGCCTGCTGCTGATAATAATCTGGACCTGGAGTACCTGACGCAGAGCGATAGGTATTAGGCGTTGAAAATTCTTCATACAGTTGCTTAAACCTACTTTGGTTTGTATGACCTGGTTCGCGTCCTTCTTTTTCTCCTACTTCTTGTGCAAATACAGCAGCTCCAAAAAGGAACAGTAACGAAGCAAAATAATACTTTAATTTATTCATCTTATTATATTAATTTTAATAGGGTAAATTACTTCTTTTCATGTAAATATTAAGAGAAACTTATAAGTTTAACATTCCTTTATTATTCTCTCGAATTAATATAAAGCTTTTCTTTTGTCCTTTCCATTTAATATGTACCATATTTTTTTGTTCATCATATAAATCTGTAAGCACGTCATTAACCACACTTATTGATTTTAACTCGTTGAAACCTACTTCAGGAATTTCTAGGTAAATAATAACAACATCATTATCGTACTTCTTACCAATATAAGTATAGGTAGCTACTTCTTCATTTAGTTTTAGTACAAATTTGCTTTTCAAATATTTCTGAATATAGTCATCTGTTAAAGGAGATTCTTTATCTGTACCCAGATTAGAAACTAAGTCATAACGCTCCTCTAACAAATCTTCTAAGTCATCCGTAAAAATACGAGAGGTAATCTGCAATGCGTCAGACTTCTCTATATAATTAATATTAGTTACGCTTAAATAAAATTTATGGGCTAAACTGAAAGAAGTTGCTAAAAATGCGATTGCAAAAAGTAAAAAAAATGTCTTTTTCATACGATAAAGATATACAAAGGTTATGCCATTATATTGTTTGATATTTAAGAAAATTATTCCTATTTAAAACAACTTTTTCAATTTTTCAATTGTTATTTAATCCAAGTCATTATTATCACGATATATTACGCTCTTCTTAACTAAGAATTCCCATATTTTAAGTTTATCATGCGTATCTACTGTAGCTTGAAAAACACTATCTACCTCGCAGAAATACATAAAATCATCTATTTTCTCATAAGGTATTTTTAAATCTGCCTTAAAAATAGAATCTGCATAAAATTCTTGTACGCGTTGAGTTCTGGCATAAGTGTTATCAACATTCACCCTATTCTTTAACATTTTTGTACGCCCCGAAATAGCATTTAAAATGGGGTTTAAAGGGATTAAGCCACCTCCACTAGTTGCCTCGTACAATTTTCGCTCACTTTGGGTTATAACCCTAACATGTGCATTTGGCAAACCTAAAGCCTCTGCACTAACATCTTTTTCTAGATTTAAACCTACAACATCAGACCCTAAACGACCAGACAAATTATAAGGTTGTACTACAACTTCTTTCAATTCGTTCACAAACTCTTCTAATGTAATGGTTAAAAATGTTGCGTTAAAAAAAGTGGGCGTTATAGGTAGTACTTTACGTTTAAATTGAAGTGCCGAAAAAACCAAAGTATCATTTAATGCCACTCGAATAGTAAAACTACCATCTACATCTGTGATTGTAGCTTTTTTAGTAGTGCTATTTTGAACTACAACGCCTGTAACATCTTTATCTTTGGCGATTACCTTACCTGTTAATTGTTTTGTACTTTGCGAAGTACCAAGTATAGGCAATAGTAATACCAGTAAAAAAAAAACGGTTCGTATTTTACAAGTTGTAGTTAAAACCAAAACTAAGTATTAAGGTTAGCTACTCTTCTTCTAAACTTTCTAAAAAAGATATACTGTGAGTCACTAATACATCTATTAATTGAAATTCTTTGTCTTTATGCAGTAAAGATTTTGCATCAACCTTATCATCACAAAACAGTAAAAAAGCATCTATTTTATCTTGAGGAAGTTTTAAATCTGTAACAAAAAAATCATCATCATAAACTTGGCGCATTACATCGCTTAATTTTAGTGGGTCTTTGCCTTCTTCAGCTTCCTTATTTTTAGAATTAATTATCGCTTTAAAAATATTGACAAAATTAATCCTACCCTCTATACGGTCGTTCTGAGTAAGGTAAGCAACGTTTTGCACTTCGGTTCCCCTATCAATTTCGTACTCAAATTCTTTGAATTTCTCATTTTTTATTTCCAGAAATTTTTCTTGATTTTCTGGGCCTACTACTACTTCATCTAATGCTGTAACTTTCTCCGTCACTTCTACTACTAAACGGTTTTTATCTAACATTTCTTGGGTGACATCAAAAACCATTAATTCGTAATTCACTGCAGTAAACAGTAATTTATCTCCAAGTTTTACTAAAATTGAAAAACGCCCATCTTCATCAGTAACTGTACCTACTTCTGTATTAGAATTATATACATTTTCATTAATTACATTACTGCCTCTATATAAAACTTGCCCAAGTATTAATTGTCTATCTGTTTCTTGTGCCGTAATTACTAGAGCAAAAAATAAAAAGAATAGGTATAAAATTGGTTTTTTCATAAACAAGCCTCTTAAAGAGTAAAGTATAAAGAAAGCTTCAAAAATTCATTAATAAAAGAAATTGCAGTTTAAACTTTTGTTAATGTTTTAACTAATCTAATTGTATTTAATCATATAAAGCATACGTAAATACTATGATTAGATTATTTTCGTTATTAAAACACCCTAACTAATGAGCTATTTATGAAAAATTATTTCTTAAGTATTATCCTAGTTTTTTTTACCCTAAACCAGCTTCAATCACAAATTAAAATTGGCAATAACCCTCAAGATATTGATGCTGCTTCTGTTTTAGAACTAGAAAGTAATAATCGCGTGCTTGTTATTACACGAGTTAGTGATACGGAAATGAATGCGATTACACCATTGCAGGGTGCTTTAATTTATAATACGGATGAAGAATGTGTATTTTTTTACAATAACAATATTTGGGTAAACTTATGTACAGAATTAAATACATTTAATGTTGATTTTAGTATTGCCGGAGAAGACTTGGTATTAACAGATAGCAATGGTGATTCTGTTTCTGTGCCCTTATCAGACTTGGGAGTATCTACCTTCACATCTGACCCTATATTTAATCCTGAAGAAAATGATAATACTATTGTAATCACAGAAAATGACGACAATGTTAATATAGAAGTTGGAGAGATTACTGGCTTTAATATTGTAGATTCTAGTATAAATGGATTTTTAGACATACAAACAGGTTCAATAGTAAATGCTAACCTACAAGACGACTCTGTTGATCGTACTAAAATTGATGCCAATATTGCTGGTATTGGACTTATACAAGCACCTGATGGGTCATTGGATGTAGATGTAGCGCAATTTTCAGGTACTGGCACATTATCATCCCCTACAAATACACTTGAGATTACGGGTAATCCTGTCAATTCTATTTTTAATAGTATTGGCTTAGATGTTGCTGATGATGCAATAACACAAGTAAAGATTGCAGATAATGCTGTTGGCACTAACGAAATTATCGATGCCGCTGTTACCACAATTAAGATTTTGGATGCTAATGTTACAGCTTCAAAATTGGGTAACGATATCGCTGGAACTGGGCTTACTCAGTTAGGCAACGGATCATTAGAAGTAGATGTAACGGCCTTTACCGGAGATGGAGCTATTAGTTCTACAGCTAATTCTATAACATTAACGGGAACTCCTGCTACTGCTATTTTAGAAGATGTAAATGTAGAAGTAAATGTTGATGGT
>CAZLUS010000168.1:0-4403 GCA_964562775.1 uncultured Flavobacteriaceae bacterium
TTATGCCGCTTTGCATAATCTTTAGCTTTTTCTGCATTGCGCCGCATGACCATAGTGACTTTAAAATTGGGAGTCATCATGAATGCGGGGCCGCTTTTAACTTCGGTGACCGCCCCGCAACCAATAATGCCCCATCTAATGGGTGATTTTTTAAAAAAGGGGTTCAGTACTATATATTTTTAATTCCCTTAAAGTTAACCATATACCTTAGAAGTTCACAGTTGCTCCCAAAAGAAAATTAATGCCTGCTTGCGCATAAAAACCATTACCCTCTATCGTTGTTACTGTACCAGGGTTACTAAAATCGTCATCAAAAGTGAAAAAGAAGCCATTGTTCTCATACTCTAAATCGAAAACATTGTTAACCTGCCCATTAAATACAATAGATTTTACAATGCCTAAATTCTTGAGGGTGTACTGTATTCCCAAATCACTTACAAAATAAGAATCTATTAAGGATACATCAGAATCTATATTTCCCAAATACTGTTCCCCTACATATTTAGAATAGAACGCGAAACTTAAAGCATCAGTAGCTTTATACGTAAATACATTGCCTACTACAATCTCTGGTGAAAAAGAAATATTTGTATTTCCTAAATTCTGTAATTCACCATCTCTCTGAAATACAAAATCTCTATTTTTATTAGTGCTTAATGCTACATTAGGTTGTACGGAAAACTTTTTAGAGATATTCCAATTTGCATCTAACTCTAAACCAAGTCTAAAACTACTACCACTATTTTGTCGTATTGGAAAACCTACCTCATCTAAAGCACCTGTTAAGACAAGTTGATTATTAAAATCTAAATAATACACATTTGCATTTAATTGAAAGTCTTGGGATAGATGACGCCATCCTAATTCAAAATCGTTTAAGCTCTCGGGTTCTGGATTTCCGTTTTCAAAATCTACTCTAGCAGGCTCTCTATTAGCTCTGGCATAAGAAAGGTAAAAACTATTGCCACTATCTAGTCTATATGTTAGACCCGCTTTAGGGTTAAAAAATGTATAATTCTCATCAACATCTAATAAAGCGCCGGGTTCAAATAAAGTACCATTAGCAGTATAAGACACATTACGCAGTTGTAAATCTCCATAAAGGGATATGTTCTTATTTAGGTTATAGGTTGCCTTAGCATAAACATTAGTATCCCATTTGTCTGTTTCATTCTCAAAAAATCGGAATGGGTTCTGGGGAATTATTGCAAAATCTGAAGCTATAACTTCACCAAATTGCCCACCATCATATCTATTTACCGCGCCTCCGAAAATTAAATTCAAATCATCTTTAGTATAATTAAGATTAAAAACCGTTCCATAAAAATCTGCTACAATATGTGATCTAGTAATTAAATCTGCACTTTCTACCAATACTCCATTCGCCTGAAAAGGTTCTAGCCTGTAAAATTCTAAATTAGGTATTCCGTTAAAAGCAAGAAAAATAGTGTCATCTATAAATTGCTCAAAAAAACCACGGTTGTCTGTATAATGAAAAGACAAATTCCCTGTCCAAAAAGAATCGAATTCTTGAGTTATATGTAACTGATAATGATCTTGTCTAAAATTATCTGTTTGGTTTTCATGAAATTGTTCATTACCATCTCTATCAAAAAACTGTCCATCAAAATTAGCACGTCTATCTTCTTGTAATTGTTCTTCTGTTAAACCTACAAAAGAAAGTCCTGTACGTTCATTTCCTCCAAAAATTAAAGCTTTTATTAATGTATTTTCATCCTTATAAATACCATCTAAAAAATACGAACTTAAGTCAGAAAAAGCACGGTCAACATACCCGTTTGATTCAATGCTAGATAATCTTCCAGAAAAGGCAAAATGGTCATTTATAAGCCCGGTTCCAAAGCGCACAGTATGCTTTCTAGAACTAAAACTACCAAAACTATTTGAAATTTGACCAAAAGCATCTTCGCTATCGTTATCTGTTAAAATATTGATGCTTGCTCCAAAAGCGCCTGCACCATTAGTTGATGTACCTACACCACGTTGCACTTGAATGTTTTCTATTGAAGAGGCAAAATCTTGTAAGTTTACAAAAAAGGTAGTTTGACTATCTGCATCATTATAGGGTATCCCATTAATTGTTACATTAATTCTAGAATTGTCTGCGCCACGAATTCTAATGTCTGTATATCCTATTCCTGTACCATCAAAAGTGGTAGAAACTACAGAGGGTAAATAATTTAATAATATTGGAATGTCTTGCCCTAAGTTAACCTTTTCTATATCTTCTTTTTTAAGATTAGAATACGTTACAGGTATTTTGTCATTTGCTCTAGAAGCGGAGACAATGACTTCATTAAGATTTACCTGTTTTGCTTTTGTTGTGTCTTTTTGTTGGTTTTGAGCATTTAGGGATAGTACGAGCCCTAAAAAAATACTGATTGAGAAAATAAATTTCATTCGTAAAAAAAATAGTTACGAATAAAAGGGGCTATTATTCTATGTTAAAAATTGATTTTTGTGAGTGAACTCACTTTTCATTCAATGAAGACGACAGAAAGCATAGCTATTGTAGCCAGCGCTCCATCTCGCGTTTATTTTTCAAGGCCTACAAGACCTTTAAAAAACAAACTCTCCCTTGGCAGCATTACCTGCCCAGGTTCATTGGGTATAATCTCAGCTTTGCCCTAAAATAATTTTAGAGCTTAGCACCCCTTTGAGATGGCACAAATGTAATGCGCAATTATATAGAAAACAAAAAAGACTATTTAAAATAGCCTTTTTATAAATCATTTATTTTTTCTTTTGAAACCACCTACCATAGGCGTCAATATAAACTGTTCTTGCCGTTCCGCTAGCTAAAACCATTACCAATTTATATTTGTTCTGCTTATTTCTATATGCTTGTCTTAATTTTGATGTAGGATATTCTTTAAGAATCTGTTCTACTACAGCTGGTGGTAATTCTGAAGATTTAATTTTTTCAAAATCATCAAGGCTTATCGTAGTAGGGGTACTAATGTTAACCATAGTCTTGTTAGCATTAGCAACATTAAATATTATAATTGTTAAAATAAATAAGGTGATTTTCTTCATTGTAATTAATTTTAAAAAAATTTAGGACTCTATCTACGATGTAAAAGTCATTTTGGATTTTAAAAACATATCTTTTTTCATAAAAAAAGGCTACCGAAGCAGCCCTGACAAACCAAAATTGGTTTAATGATAACTAATGGTTAGTGCCATTTATCATTATCCTTATTTTTTATTAATTCGGGGATGACTTGTGTTAGTGTCCAAATAAAAGTTCCTATCCCCAATAAAGGTAAAATCAATACTATAGTGTCCATAATGCTTTAAAAAAAAGGACCGTATAATCAGTACGGCCCTTACAACCAATCAACCAACCAAATCCGCGAGCCAGAACGGCTACTACGAATGTGAAAACAATCTTTAATGTCTTAATTTATTTTTCTCAAGTTTAGCTGCATTGTCTGCAACAATTACTTGTTGTATTTGTTTTTCATAAGATTCTTTACCAGCATCTTCTCTTTCGTTTAAATTAACCGAGGCAAATGCCAGAGTACATAATAATGTAAATGCTAATAATCCCGATTTAAAAATATCTTCCATTGTATCTTATCTACACTATATAAGACACACTCTTTTTTAAAAAGTCACTTGAAACAAAAAAAACACCTAAAAAGGTGTTTTTAATTAAGGCAGTATAATTTAGTTTAAGCTTGGTGAGAAGGTTTTAATAAATCGTTTACAGTTTTTACTGGGTTAAAGGTTACCAAAGGCACCTCTACAAAAATAGTATTCCAAAATGCCATCGCGCCATTCCATAAACCAGGGAGTTCTAAGGCTTTTAATTCCTTACCCTCTTTTGTTTTGCTCGTTATAAAACCTTGTTTAGTATCTACAAAATCGAGCAAATTATATTTTTCTCCTTTATAGTTTCTAACAGTACATATTAAATCTACAGGGTTAAAATGAGTAGCATTATTTAAAATAGAAACTTGCGAAGCATTATCCCTGTCTATTTGAGCAGATTCTACAATTTGTAGCGAAACTTCTCCCTTCTTATTTTTTATAAAAAATGGCCCCCCACCTGGTTCACCTTCATTTTTAACCATTCCGCATACGCGTATAGGTCTATTTAATTTGTCTTTTAATACCGTACATTTTTTGGCAAAGCTCAATTGTTCATAGTTTGAAGTAAATCGCACATTGAGTGTACGCTCTGCATAAGCTTTAATAGTAATTAATTGCTTTTCTTTTACACTTGCTGTTTCTAACAAATCTATATATTCAAAAACTTGATTTTGAATTTTTAACGCCAATCCCGCTAACATTTTTTTACTTGTAGCAACTGCATTTAGATTATCATCAACCACTACATTATCAATATTTTTAATAAAAATAATATCTGCATCTTG
>CAZLUS010000169.1:0-4357 GCA_964562775.1 uncultured Flavobacteriaceae bacterium
CTTGGCCTTCGGCGATTTTGTGTGTTCTTTTTGCATTTTGGTTATTACACATTCAAACGGCTTTAATATACCAACCTTGGATGCAAGTAAAGCTGGTTTTTGTAGTACTTTTAATAGCCTATCATCTTAAATGCCATTCTATTTTTAAACAGTTACAGCGCAATGAGATAAAATACTCTTCTAACTTTATGCGTATTTGGAATGAAGGTGCTACACTAATTTTGTTTGCAATAGTCTTTTTAGTGGTTTTAAAAAGTGCTGTGAATTGGTTATATGGTTTAGCCGGTATTATAGTGTTAGGAATATTATTAATGCTTGGTATTCGATTATATAAACGTATTCGTGATAAAAATCCCGATGCGTAGAAATTAAACACAAAAATCAAACTCTAAGCAAAAGCGCTACTTTTTTTGAATTTGTATTTGACAATTGAGTTTGAGTTTGAAAATGTGGTTCGATTATTGCTAACTTTAGTCTTAAATAAGATATACATTGCTTAATAAATTATCGCTTAGGTCACGCATATTTTTTGCCATGATTTTGTTGGTGCTTATAGCATCTGTTTTAATAGCAGGAGTAACGCTATACCAATATCAAGAGCAGTCTAATGACTATCATGAAAACAGATTAGAGCGTAAAGAAGAGCAAATTCTACAAAGCATAAATTATGCGCTTAGAGAAACTACTTTTGAGCCAAAAACCGAAAACTTAGACTTTATTTTTAGAAATGAAATTTATAAGATTTCTGATGTTCAAAATGTAAACTTCAATATTTACGATTTAGAAGGAACTTTAATTAAAAGTTCTAAACCAGCTTTTGAAGCCGATTCAGTTGCTAATTGTTTAGATGCATCTGTTTTAAACAGTCTTTTAGCAAGCACAAATAAAAGATACGTAGAAGAAAAAACCTCTGCAGGCGATAACTACCAAGCATCGTACAATTATATTACTGACCCCAAGTTTAAGCCCATTGGAATAATGAATCTGCCTTATTTTGAAGATAATTCTTTTAACAATAAGGAACTTAGTGAGTTTATGGTACGCTTAGGCGGGGTGTACTTAGTTATGCTTTTATCGGCCATTTTATTAGCGTATTTTATTTCAAAATATATTACGCGATCACTACAAACCATTTCAGATAAGATGGGGCAAACCAACCTTAATAAACGAAATGAAAAAATAATCATTCAAGATTCTAGTCAAGAGATTAAGAAATTAGTTAATGCCTATAATAGAATGATTGATGAGTTAGAACAGAGTGCTGCAAAATTAGCCAAAAGTGAAAGAGAACAGGCGTGGAGAGAAATGGCAAAACAAGTGGCACATGAGATAAAAAACCCACTTACACCAATGCGTTTAACAGTACAAAGTTTCGAAAGAAAATTTGACCCAGAAGACCCAAAGGCAGAGAAAAAGATGAAAGAATTTTCTAAAACTTTAGTACAGCAAATAGATACTATGAGTAATATTGCCTCTGCGTTTTCGAACTTTGCCGATATGCCTGCTCAACAAAAAGAAACCTTAAACGTGGTAAAGGTTTCTAAATTGGCTTTAGATATTTTTAACGAACCGTATATACATTTTATAACAGAAGAAGAGGAAATTATTGCAAAACTAGACCGCACACAATTAATACGTGTTATAACTAATTTGGTTAAAAATGCTATTCAAGCTGTCCCAGAAGTTGAGAATCCTCGTATTCTTGTAACTGTTGCTTCAGAAGAAGGTCTAGTTAAAATTTCGGTAGCAGATAACGGTGTTGGTATTGAAGATGAGTTTAAAGATAAAATTTTTGAGCCAAAATTTACTACAAAATCTAGTGGAATGGGACTGGGGTTAGGGATGGTTAAGAATATCGTAGAAAATTATAAAGGCACGATTCAATTCGTTTCAGAAAAAGATAAAGGAACTGTATTTACAGTTAAATTCCCTAAAGATTAATTACAAAAAGCTAGCGCTTGAATTTGTAATTTTGTCCAACACCTAACACCTAAAGTATGACTTACGAAAACATTTATATAGAAGAAGAGAATAGTATAGCTACTATTACCATAGACAGACCTAAAAAATTAAATGCATTAAACAAGGCTACCATTGCCGAGTTGCACGAAGCATTTAAGGAATTAGATGAGGATGCAGCCACAAAGGTTATTATAATTACAGGTAGTGGCGAAAAAGCTTTTGTAGCAGGAGCAGATATTTCTGAGTTCGGTGATTTTTCTGTAAAAGAAGGCGGAAAACTGGCTGCTAAAGGTCAAGAATTACTTTTTAATCTAGTAGAAAATTTAGGCACACCAGTTATTGCAGCAGTTAATGGTTTTGCACTTGGTGGGGGTTTAGAATTGGCGATGGCTTGCCATTTTAGGGTTGCAAGTGATAATGCAAAAATGGGCTTGCCAGAAGTTACTTTAGGTGTTATTCCTGGTTATGGAGGCACACAACGTCTACCTCAGTTAGTTGGTAAAGGAAAAGCTATGGAAATGATTATGACAGCTGGCATGTTAGATGCTCAAAAAGCACTTGAAAATGGTCTTGTAAATTATGTGGTTACCCAAGAAGAGTTACTGCCATTGTGCGAAAAACTTGCTAGCAAGATATCTAATAACTCTTCGGTTGCTATTAAACAGGCAATAAAAGCTGTAAATGCTGGTTATAGCTATGATAAAGATGGCTATGCGGCTGAAATTGATGCTTTTGGTTCGTGTTTTGGCACTAACGATTTTAAAGAAGGCACTTCTGCCTTTTTAGAAAAACGAAAAGCAAAATTTCCTGGTTCATAGCCTTGGTTCAACCAAAGCTATTTTATGATTACAAGATTACTTCTAGTTTGTGTATTTGCTGTAGGGATGCATTCTTTTGCTCAAAAGATGCCTGTTTCTTATGATTTTAGCGAAAAGTATAATGATAAATATAAATATTCTAATCTAGTCACTATAGATGATGATGGGGATGGAGGTTATATTTTAGTAAGGGCCTATTATCAAGGAATTGTTTTACACCCAAAAGGCTATTTTATTGAGCACTATAATAAAGACTTAGAGTTAATATCAGAATATAATTACAGGTTAAAAGGCAAACAGTTTATTGATGGTTTTATTGAAAACGGACAGTTAAATCTACTTTTTTTAGATTATGATTTTGATAATGGTTTATACCAGTATTGGGCACATAAAACAAGTCTATTAAATTATGAGTTTAAAACCCATAAACTCTTAACGTATAAAACTCCGGCGGTAGAAGGAGCATTTGGCAAAAACTATTACAACAGAAATTTTAAAAAAGGATTTAGTACTACATTACTTTTTAACCCAGATAAAACGGGCTTTATTATCAGTACACATTATAAAAAGGGACAAAACAATCAGCATACTATTCATTTGTTTGATGCCAATTTAAATAAAAAGTGGGAGCAAGATTTTTCTGCTGAAGTAGAAGAAAAGAATTATGCTTTTGAACAATTGGTTTTGTCTCCAAATCTTGAAGAAACCTATATCATAGGAAAATCTTATTTTAAGAAAAAACGTTTTCAAACTGGAGAACGTAGATTTCAATACGAATTGATTAAAATTTCTGAAGGGACTGCTAAAACCCAGTCTTTTGATGATCCTGGTAAATACTCCGAAGGCTTATATCCAATACTTAATAATGGAGAACTAATATGTGTTGGTTTTTATGCTGATAGAAAAGATAATAGATATAATGGAGTGTCTTATTTTAATTTAAATCCAGCTTCCTTAGCTGTGGAATCTAAAAAATACCACCCTTTTTCAGACCAATTTATGAAAGACAAGTTTGGAAAAGATGAAGAAAAAGCGATTAAGAACTTGGTCTTTAAAAGCGTAAATGTAACCGATGCTAATAATATACTTTTTAATGCAGAGGAATATTTTGTAACAAATAGCTTACAATCTACGGGGTCAGGAAAACGAATTAAAATAGAGCGTTTTCATCATAATGATATTGTTAGTATAAAACTAAACCCCAAAGGAGACTTATTATGGGCTCGAAATATTAATAAGACAGAAGTTACACAAGGAGATGGCGCATATGCTTCATATAGTTCATACAACAAAGATGGAAATACTTATTTCTTTATTTGTACCTCTTCTGAAAATCCGCAACTAGTTAATGGAGAACGTTTAATCTTTAAGCAAGGGTTTAGAAAAAACAGAAATATATTCTTGATTTCTCTAAACGATGGCGGAAAACTAGACTATGAAAAAATAATTAGTGACGACAAAGCTAGATTACCCATAATGGTATCAAAGCCATTAATAGATTTAGCTAATGACGAACTTTTGTTTTACGCTAAAAGAGGGTCAAAAAAGCAATTGGTTCAAGTAAAATTTGATTAAAA
>CAZLUS010000170.1:0-4293 GCA_964562775.1 uncultured Flavobacteriaceae bacterium
TTCAGATATTTTAAAACCATATAGAGCAATAAGATAGGCCACTAGTATCAATATCGATTTTAAAACAATGTTTAATATCGGTTGGAAAGAAAAATTAAGATAATTAAAAATAAAAAATAGGACAGCCAAAATTAAAAAGGTTTTAAATGTGGCTATTGTACAAGGAAATAATTTAAACTTAGCATACACATAACATAATTTTAGCACGTTAAAAACACTGATCGCTATAAAGCTAGCTAGTGCAGCACCTTCTATACCTAAACTAGGTATTAACCATAGGTTTAATAAAATAGTAGCTATGGCTAAACTTACTCCAAATAGAAGAACAGTTTTGTAATATTTAGAGCTATAAAGAATAGCGTTGTTATTCCCCAATAATGAGTCAAATACTTTAGCTAAACCAATAAATAATACAATATAGAAACCACCTCTATAATTTTCGGGGAGCAAGGTATACAACTCCCTTAAATTAAGTAGTATCAATACAAACAATATCCCTGAGGCTATAAAAAGTGTTAAGGATGTTTTTGTATACAATTGCCCTAATTCTTTATACTTTTTAGCATTTAAAAGTTCTGCTGATAAGGGGTAGGTAATAGTATGCATTGCCCTAGAAGGTACAATTATTACAGTTGCAATAAAAACTGCAACGCTATAATAGGCTACGTTTTCAATAGCAACAAATTGGTTAATCATTACTTTATCTATTTCTATTAAAACCAATGCAGCAGAGCCTCCTAGAATAATTAAAAGACTATAAGAAAGTATTGCTTTGGTTTCTATAGGGAAAGAAAAATCTAACCTAAGCTTCCTTAAAGTATAGGCATATATTTTTAGTATAAACGTTCTTAATAGATATACTGCTACCAAGCCTTTAAAGAAAATGTCTAGGTTTATAATTTCATAATAATATAAGCCCAGTAAGATAGCTACGCATAGCCTAACAAAAATCTCCTTTAAAAAATTTCCAAAAACTGTTTTTAAATGTACCCTACACCAAGCATAAAAAACCTCGAAGTAAGCGGACGCAAAACCTACAAGAAAAATATGCCAGATATAGTCTTTAACAATTGTATTCTTCTGTGCTAAAAAAACACCTAATTCATCATAAAAAACCCAAGTAAAAAAAGCTAGAGGCACTAAAGCTATAAGAGGACACAGTAGCATAAGCGTTAAGAAGGCATCTTTTTTATCCTCCTGTTGGTTGCTATAATATTTAACCATCGTATTATGTACACCAAATGCCATTAAAGGCATTAATATTGCTGCCGTTGCCAATATAACACCTACTAGTCCAAAATATTCTTCTGGTAGAATTTTAGTATATAAGAAAAGAATGTTTATTGCCCCAATAGCAAAACCTATAAAGGTTATTATGGTATTTTTAAGCGACTGTTTTAAGACGATTCCCATCTAATAAAATTGGCAAGTTGATTGGTTAATTCTTTTCTACTATATTTTTCTATTCCACTAGAATTAGATTCTAATGCTCCTTTTTGAAATAACTTAAACCATTCTAAAAGTACATTTTTTAATACGATTTCATCATCGGCAACTAATCCAATTCCAGAATTTGTTTCCTTTATAATTTTTGCAGCTTCCCAATCTTTAGGTCCAATCGCTAAAATTGGTCGTTTTGCGTTTAGATATTCAAAGAGTTTACCAGGTATAATTCCCTTAGTTTCTTCAGCGTCTATTTCTACTAGTAATAATACTTGCGATTTAGGTTGTAATTGTACTACTTCATCATGCGAAATATAGCCTAGTTCTTTTGTAAAAGAACTTAAACCGTTCTTAGTAATAGCTGCTATAACTTCCTTACCCACTAACCCAACTAGCTGTATTTGCAAATGATCTTTAAAAGCAACCTTTTCATCTACGAGTTCTGCTAAAACTTTCCAAAGCTTTTCTGGGTTTCTATCAGTTAGCAAAGACCCAATATGCGATATGGTAAACTTATCGTCTAAATTGCATTTTGGCAATTCCTCATCATAACCGTTGGTGATTACCTTAATAGGCTTTTGTGTTAGTGCACTAAATTCTTTTTTTGTAGTGCTACTAGTAACTATAATTTTATCCGCAGTGTTTAAAACCAAACCCTCTAGTTTCTTATGCTTTTTCTGTGCTACTGAGCTTAGCTTTAATTTTTTATGATACCCTATTGAAGTCCAAGGGTCCCTAAAATCTGTTATCCATTCCAAATTCAAGCGTTGTTTTAAGCCTAAGCCTATGAGGTGAATACTATGTGGAGGCCCCGTAGTTATAACCGTATTAATTTTTTCATCTTCAATATACTTAGATAAATATTTTATTGAAGGTTTCACCCAATACTTTCGGGCGTCTGGTATAAATAAATTTCCACGAAGCCAAAGTAGTGTTCGCTCTAAAAGTGATTGTTTTTTTTTCTTTTGAATAATTCCAGAACTTATTCTCCTTGTCTTCTTTTTTGAAAAAATGGAAGCTAATCCATAAGGCTCAAAAATAGGTTGTTTTAATACCCTAATCGCATCAGGAATATCATTTAATAACGAAGTATCTGTAATAGGGTATGTAGGATTTTCGGGAACATAGACTATAGGTTCTATATTATAATCTCCTAAATATTTTACAAATTTCAACCATCGCTGTACACCTGGCCCACCAGCTGGAGGCCAATAATAGGCTATGATTAGGACTTTTTGCATTATGCTTTTGATTTACGCTTTGGTTTCCAAAAAGAGAAAAGAAGTCCTACTAAAATAGCCAAACCAAGGGCAATATTGCTTCCTAAGGCAATTTTACTCCCTGTTTCAACAACTTCAGGCTTAAATGAAAATGAAATAGTATGATTACCTGCTGGAACTCTCATACCGCGCAGTGCATAATTAACTTTAAGATGTTCTGTCGCTATTCCATCTATACTAGCATACCAGCCTTTTGGATAATGCATTTCAGAAAAAACCACAAAACCATCATTATTGTTTGAGGTTTTATATTCTAAAAAGTCGGGTCTGTAATCTACTAATGCAATTGAGGCTAAAGAATCTAACGCATACGTATGTTTTGTTATTCTCGGATAAGTTTCTGTATTTACTACAGCAGTATTAATGGAGTTTAAACCTTCTAAAGCTTTTATTTCTTCATTTGCATGGGCAACTGGTTTTATTTTTTCTACAAACCATGCATTACCGTTGCGTTCTTCATTTACAGCTGGAAAAACCCTCCCCTCATCATCTTGCTGAATGATATACTTAACATTCAACATATTTAAAATCTCTACATTATTTTTATAGAGGTGAAAATCGAAAAGGTCTTCAATTTTAGCAGGTTTCGCAGCATGATAACCCCCTAGAGATTGGTGGAAATAAGAAGTACTTGCTCCGTTTAAACCTTCTCGAGGATTAAATACCCTAAATACTTCTTTATCTTGTTGAATAGCATCATCTAAGTCTGATGCTTGAAAAGGTCTTTCTACTGTTCTAGCGCGTACAAAGTCATCTTTGTTAACGTACCTTAGGTTTACGCCAACCAAATCGAATAAGATTAAAGCACCAATAGTAATAATTAGAATATTCTTCTTTAATTTTTCTCTAACAAATAAAAATATAGCTGTAGCTGTAAGCAGCATAAAAATTAAAGAACGTATCGCATCACTTACATAAACTGCCTCACGATCACGTTGTACAATAGCCATTAAATCCTCTGGAAAACCTCTTTGCAGTAAACTTGCATCTCTAAAACTTTCAAAATCAAAAAATCCTTTCATCAAGAAAACTAGAACGATAACACTACCAGAAATAATACCAGCTAGCTTTAAAGCATTCATTTTTGCTTTCTTTTTTACCGAAGATTTAAATAACCTTCGTAAACCCAATACAGCTAATACAGGTACACATAACTCTAATACTACTTGTATAGAAGATACTGCTCTAAATTTATTGTATAAGGGAAAATAGTCTATCATAAAATTGGTGAGTACAGGAAAATTTTTACCCCAAGAAAGTAATAAGGATAAAATAGTTCCTCCAAGTAGCCATAAAACAAACTTTCGTTTTACTAAAAAGAGGCTCATCATAAATAAGAAAAAGATAACAGCCCCAATATAAGCTGGTGCCGAAGTGCCTGGTTGGTCACCCCAATACAAGGGCAAGTCTTTAGTGAACTCTAAAGCTCTTGATGCTGATAAACCTTGACCAACTAAGAATTCGTATGCTTTAGAGTCGCTGCCTAAATCTTCGTGATTAGATCCACCAAACATACGAGGCACTAGTAAATCCAAAGATTCAGTAATACCATAACTATATTGTGTAATAT
>CAZLUS010000171.1:0-4287 GCA_964562775.1 uncultured Flavobacteriaceae bacterium
GGATTTTCTGTTTTAGCATGACTAAAGAAAAAAGGTTCTACACCCATTCTAAAAGCGGTTCCAAAAAGCGTCATAAATAAGGCAAGTTTATAACAAGCTGCATAAATTCCTGATTCTGTTTCTGAAACCATATTGGCTAGAAAAATTTTGTCTACTACCTCATTAATGGTAAAAGCTACACCTGCTATTAAAATTGGCCCTGCATACCTTAACATTTGTTTCCATAGCGCAACATCAAAAGTGTATTTTGTTTTTATATAAGCAGGCAGAAGAAAAATTAAAGTACAGCTGCTGGCTATTAAGTTTGATATGAAAATGTATGATATTTCAAAGTTTTCTTTATAAATGCTTGCCCATATTTGACTGTCTGTAGCAATTTTAGGAAGCAGTAGTAAAAAGAAAATATTCAAGCTCAAGTTTATAACAACATTAATTATTTTTAAAACGGCGTATCGTTTAGGCTTGTTATATGCCCTAAGCATAGCAAAGGGTATTACAACTAAAGCATCTAAAACCAGAATATACCCGACGTACTTAATAAAATCGATATTGATATTCGTAATCGCTGCTACTTGATTTTTAAACAAAAGTGCGATGGCTAAAAAAAGAAGCGATGTGCCTGCTAGGGAAATTAAAGCGGTAGAAATTACCTTCTCTTTTTCTTCTTTTTTATTATAAAATCTAAAAAAGGCGGTTTCCATACCATAAGCAAGCATAACATTAAAAATAGCAATCCATGAATAAATTGTTACGTATTCTCCATAACCAGATGCTTGCTCAAAAACCGTGGTGTAAAGTCTTACTAAGACAACAGAAAGCACTCTTGGCAAAACAGTTGCCAAGCCATAAATAGCTGTTTGCTTAAAGAGTTTTTTTAGCGGATTCAATAGTTAAAATTGCTTTTAAAAGAAACCCCGAAGCATAACTCCGGGGCTATATATTTTAATAAAAGTAGTTATAAACCTCTTTTATTCAAAAAAGAGTGCATTTTTCTA
Organism: uncultured Flavobacteriaceae bacterium; assembly: GCA_964562775.1. Lineage (GTDB taxonomy): Bacteria > Bacteroidota > Bacteroidia > Flavobacteriales > Flavobacteriaceae > Croceitalea. The sequence continues at coordinate 996 of CAZLUS010000171.1, forward strand.
TTTATAAATTAGGGGTTCTTTTTCTTTAACGCCTTCTATTTTAAAATACTTCATTTTATCGCCATCAAGGTAACTTATTACACATTCATCGTCTGCCATTTCAAAAGGTGATTTCTCTTGTAATTTAGGAGGTTGGTTGCCTACTTCTTTAGTACCGTCTGAATGCATTACAATGTCTGGCTTATTTGCATTAGCATTTAAAAAGCTTGCTTTTGCTACTAGCTTACCATCTACAGTATTTAACTTAACAGTTGCTACTTTTCCTCTAAAATAAGCCTGTTGCATTTTTTCATTTGGGCTATTAGACACCGGAATTTCTAAATTTATACCTGAACCGCTTTCTGGTCTACCACCTACCCATGTTTGGCATGTAGCCTGCCCCAACTCAAACGGGTGGTTTTTAACTAATTTCTTCTGAGAAGAACAACCTGATAATGTAAAAATCATAGCTAAAATAGTGTATGTAAAAGCTCTCATAATCTATATGTTAATTGCTATAAAGATATGAAATGTGTATCACCATTATTAAATTTCGTAAATAATATTTGGCAAACCCTTTTTCGTTATCTATAACCGCTTATTATACACTAAGAAAGCCAAAAATAATGCCAGGTTTAAATTTATACATAAAGTCCTTGTTTTCAGGGGCTTTAAGAGTCTAAATTCATTTTTTTCATAGCAATAAATGCATAAACAAACGCAACAAGTAATATGATAGCTGCTAATGCGTATGATGCCCCAGGAAAATAAATAGTGGTTTCTTCACGAATAAAATAATAAAATACTGATGAGAATATCAATTGACCTAAGATAGCAGTAACACTTACTAGTCCTGTAATTGCTCCTTGTAAATTACCTTGCTCTTTTTCTGAAACTTGATTTGATATAATCCCTTGAATTGTTGGACCTGCAACTCCGCCAAAGGCGTACGGAATTAAAAAGGCATACAACATCCAAGGTTCAGAAGCTTGAGAGAATAGGAACATTCCTATTGTCCATAAAAGAAAACCAAAGATTACCGTTCTTTTCTTGCCAATCTTTTTTACTACAATCCCTACTAAAAAGCCTTGAGCAATAGCGACTAAAAGACCTACCACCATCAAAGAAATTCCTATTTCCCATGGGCTCCAATCGTATCGTTCTATACCATAATAAGACCATGTGCTAGGTAACGCCTGCCCAGCAAGGTTTGCAAGAAAAAACGCAGTGATTAAAAGTAGCACTCCTTTATACTTTCGCAAACTAATCAAAGAAACTCCTGGAATCATTTTCATTATATCAACGGGTCTTCTATTTTCTGATGTCAAAGATTCAGGCACAAAGAAATATCCAAAAATAAAGTTGGCAAAAGTCAATCCAGCAGCGATATAAAAAGGCAATCTAATATCTATTTCGCCAAAAAAACCTCCTATTCCTGGACCAATTATAAATCCTAATCCAAAAGCAGCTCCAATTATACCAAAGTTTTTTGCTTTCTCTTCTGGTGTGCTAATATCAGCAATATAAGCCGATGCTACGGTGAAACTTGCTCCTGTGATTCCAGCTAAAAAACGCCCTATAAATAAAAATGTGATTGTTGGTGCCCAGGCATGTATTAAATAATCTATACTAAGTCCTAACAGGGCGATTAAAAGAATAGGGCGTCTTCCATATTTATCTGAAAGCTCTCCTAAGACAGGAGAGAATAGAAACTGCATCCCGGCAAAAGCGGTTGTCAACCACATACCATAAATTACCGCTTGGGCAGTTCCTTTGCCTGTTAGTTCCATTATCAAGTCAGGAATAATAGGAATGATTATACCAATACCTATAACATCGACCAAAATGGTTATGAAAATAAAGAGTAAGGCTGTTTTTTTCGATTTCATACTTAGGTAAAAATCGTATAAAAAAAGAAACCCCGCATTAAATGCGGGGCTAAATATATTTTTAATTTTAAATATTAGTGGCTCAAGGCTTCCACTATTAAATAATTTGGCTTCTTTACACTACGCCTAATTATTCAACGCTTCTGCACCACCAACAATTTCTAATATCTCGTTAGTAATAGCTGCTTGTCTTGCTTTGTTATACGTCAATTTCAACTGATCTCTAAGCTCTGTCGCATTATCCGTTGCTTTATGCATTGCAGTCATACGTGCGCCATGTTCACTAGCAAAGGAGTCTCTAATTGCCTTATACAATTGTGTTTTTAAAGATTTAGGAATTAACTGTTCTACAATCTCTGGCTTCGAAGGTTCAAAAATATAATCGGCAGCACCAGTAGTATCACCTTCTACGGGAACAATTGGTAAAAATTGCTCTGACATTATAATCTGAGTAGCGGCATTTTTGAATTTGTTATATACCAATTCAATCCTATCATACTCTCCTTCAGTAAAACGCTGCATTAAGTTTTCTGCTATTTCTGCAACATTATCAAAGGTTAAATCATCATATACACTACTATGATTAGAAAGAATAGTATTATTCTTTTCTAAAACATCATTTGCTTTCTTTCCAATTGTAATAAAATCTACCTGCTTTCCTGTATGTGTATTTAATAATACTGAACATTGCTTAATAATATTAGTATTAAAAGCCCCACACAAGCCACGATTAGAAGTAATAGCAACAACTAAAACCTTATTTACTTCGCGATTGTCTGCATACTTACTACCACCATCAGCTTCTAAACTAGCACTCAAACTTTGTAAAAGTTCGGTTAGTTTATCAGAATAAGGTCGCATTGCAGTAATAGCATCTTGCGCTTTTTTCAATTTAGCAGCAGATACCATTTTCATGGCACTGGTAATCTGCATCGTTGAAGAAACGGATGCTATTCTATTTCGTATTTCTTTTAAGTTTGCCATTTTATATAGTACTTAGTAATTAGTAGTTAGTAGTTAGATTTTCACCATTACCACTGCATACTATATACTGTTTACTTAATACTCATTACCGACTCCTAATTATATTTAGAAGATAAATCCTTACAAACCGCTGTTAACGTATCTGTAACCTCATCAGTTAATTTTCCATCTTTTAATGTATCTAGTACTCCTTTATGCTTCGCATTTAAGAATTCTATAAAATCTCTTTCAAACTCTTTTATTTTATCTACTGGAACATCACGCAACAAGTTTTTAGATCCTGCAAAAATAATAGCTACTTGATCTTCTACAGTAAAAGGATCATTCTGAGCTTGCTTTAAGATCTCTACGTTTCTACGTCCTTTTTCAATAACGTTTAATGTAGCAGCATCCAAATCAGAACCAAACTTAGCAAATGCTTCTAGTTCACGGAACTGTGC
>CAZLUS010000172.1:0-2137 GCA_964562775.1 uncultured Flavobacteriaceae bacterium
ATACTATATAATTAGTATTAGCAAAAGTAGTTTTTTTGATGAGAAACTTACAAAAATCTATTAAAGCTTTTAAGACCAACCCAACTATTCTGGTTTAAATATAAAATACCTTTTGAACATAAAAACCAGCAATATGTTTCTATATGTTTTAAATAAATTCAACTAGGCTATTCCAAACAGTATATGGCATAGCATAAAAGTAACCACAGAGATAATTATTCCGCCTAAGAAAACATGGAATGATTTTCTTAGTAGCTTAAATTTTTTATCAATGGTTTTTCCCAAGTAAAATGTATCTTTTGCAATAGTTTTATATAATTCATCTCCTTGATACATTAATCCCGTCATTTTTTCTACATACTCATCTTCTACCATCTTATTAAAATTACCATAAAACAACAAGTTATTAACGCTTTCTTTGCCATGTTTTAATTCTGGCCTAGTTGCAAATATTGCGTAGGCTATAGAAATAATGTTTGTAAGTAGCATTAGTATAACCGGATAAATTAAATGAGGGTCGCTATCTAACTCACCATAAACAGTTCCTAAAATAATTGAAAGAATTAGTGCATTAATAGATATTAAAATGTTCGATTTTTTATCAATCATACTGTTAAGCGTGTATTGGTTTTTTGAGACCAATCTAAATAAAGTTTCTGCTCCACGTTCTGACCTAGGCTCTACTTTAGCCAGTTTCTTCTTTAAGGCCTTTAAAGCTTCTTTGTCAATATTTAACGCTTCCGTTAAATATTTTTCTTCTATTTTTTCTTTTTTTCTATCCTCTTGACTCATAAAAAATATAACGTAATTAAATCATTAAGCTGTTTTACTATTTGTAAATTCTCTTAACTAAAGCACCAATACTTAGACCTTGAACAAGTATTGAGAATAAAACCACACCAAATGTAATATAAAGAATTACATCTGCCGCTGGATTGTTTGTAAGGCTAAGAGCCATTGCAATTGATATACCACCTCGTAAACCACCCCATGCTAGAATAGTAACCGTTTTTAAAGGTGACTTTTCTGTATGTTTTAGGAGTGAATAAGGCACTAATACAGATAAGAATCTAGCGATAAGCACAATAGCTATTGCTAAAACACCTAGTATTAAATACTCCATTTTAAATTTTAATAAGTGTATAGATAAGCCAATAAGAACAAATAAAATACTATTGAGAACCTCGTCTAAAATTTCCCATATATCATTAAGTAACTTTCGAGTAGCTCCTTTATTAGAAACAATATTTATTTTGTTTCCAATAACAATTCCAGATACTACCATTGCTAAAGGCCCAGAGACATGTATTAATGAAGCAAAAGCATACCCTCCCATAGCTATAGCAAGACTTATCATTACTGCTAGTTGAGGATTTTCTTCTATGTTTTTAATACAAAAGTATCCTATAAAACCTAATACAGCGCCATATACTAATCCGCCAACTGCTTCTTCTAGAAATAACTTCCCTACTTCTAAGCCTATTGAACTTTCTTCATGTGAACCCACAGAAGTTGAAATAAGCAGAATTCCCGAAAAAACAACCACGCCTATACCATCATTAAAAAGAGACTCTCCTTCAATCTTTATTTGAAAACTTTTAGCAATGTTCGTTTTTTTAAGTATTGCAAGCACTGCTATAGGATCCGTTGGTGATATTAAAGCTCCAAATATAAGTGCGTTTATAAATGATAGTTCTACAGAAACCCATTGTGCAACATAATAGGTCAATCCACCTACAATAAAAGTAGAAATTAATACCCCAAGGGTTGCGAATAAGAGAACTGGCCATTTCTCTTTAGCTAAATCTTCAATATTTATATGAAGTGCTCCTGCAAAAAGGAGAAAACTCAGAATCCCATCAAAAAGCAATGATTTAAAATCGGAGTTAGCTACGATATCACAAAAAAATAGGTAGAAATCGGGAAAAATACTTTTACTCATCCAAATAATGGAAACGGTAACTAAACTCATAGCCATTAAGCCAATTGTTGCTGGAAGTTTCAACCATTTATAGTTAATAAAACTAAAAAATGCCGCTATGGAAAAGATTATACTAAAAGATTGTAACATAGTTTACGATTTTACATTAATATATTTACCTACAAAAACGGCAATAATGATAGTTAAATAAAACTG
>CAZLUS010000172.1:2237-4154 GCA_964562775.1 uncultured Flavobacteriaceae bacterium
AGGGTAATCTTTTTTACTTTCAGTAATTGTGTAATAAGGGTTACACAAAAACAGGCAAACAGTAAAAAAGAAACTACCAATCTATTAATTAAGATTATTTCTGACTTTGGATAGGAAAACTCTAGCCAAATGGCCAATAGTGTCAGAAATCCTATAATATAGGTGGTTAGTTTGCCTATTTTTCCCGTAGCTATTAATGAGCTACTTAGGATAACCAAGGTATAATTTACAACTATAACAAAAGCAGGGCTAAAACCACTTAAGGTTAAATGAATTGGGGTCAATAAAAAATTAAAAGTTGCTACAAGAGCAATCAGATATTTATATTCCGCAATTATTTTTAAACGCTGCATTAGTACATTTTCACTATTTTGAAAAACTAGCCTCTAGAGTTAATACTTTTCCTTTTCGCAAAACCTCAATAAGTACCTGGTCTCCTTCTTTAAGGTTTTCTATTTGGTTTTTAATATTTGCTAAGTTATGAGGTTCATCACAACTAGTACCCTGAATACTTAATATAATATCGCCACCTAACCATAATTTTTGACCTAATACTTCTCCTTGAATAACACCTGGTTGTAGACCGATTTTGTCCGCAAAAGAATTAGGAGTAACACGCTGCACTAAAACCCCAGAGCCTTGTGGTGTATTAAAAACACCCGCTAAGCCTTTATTTAAAAAAAGGCCATCAAAGCCTGTCCAAAAGCTATTTACATCAAACAAAATCTTTTTTGCAGTATCAATATCAACAGCAAAGCCAAGGCCTTCAAATCCTCCACTATTAGATAAAATAAAACTAACAATACCTATGACTTCTCCTTGCATATTAAACATTGGTCCTCCAGAGTTTCCATGATTTATAGCAGCATCAGTTTGTAAAAAACCTGCCATTTCACCATTAGAAATAACATTCTTTTTCATTTTACGGCTAATATGACCTACGGATAAGGAGTGTTCTAGACCAAGAGGTGCTCCAATAACAAGTATTTGCTCACCAATTTTAGTAGTACTTGAGCTGCCTACTTTTGCAGGCTTTAAGCTTGATGGCGGATTTCTTAATTTAAGAAGTGCAACATCAGCAGCTGATGAACTTGATAATACATCTGCAGGATAAGTAGTTCCGTTTTGAAGTTTAACAGAAATTTCATTTGCAGAATCGACTACATGAGCAGCTGTTAGAATAAGTCCTTCTTTATTAATTACAACACCCGAACCCAAGCCTCCAGCAGCATTTAACTTTTGGTCTTTAATTTTATATTCTACCACTTCTATTGTTACCACTGATGGGTCTAGTTGGTCAAATAATACGGATAAATCTTGCGCATTTATATGTGCAGCAACAAAGAATACTACTACATATACTATGTTTTTGATTTTTTTCATAACAAGTTATTTTTTACGATTCTTTATTAGAATCGTGTTTACTTATTTAGCATTCATTTTATTCCAAGCCTCATCTGCCAATGCTTTTAATTCATCTGGTTTCTTAGCCCATTGTTTTTTAGCATCAATAATCCCAAAAAGCATTTTAGTGAAAAAATATAATTTTCCATCGCGTATTTCCCAACTTTTAGGGTTTGGGCGTAGTTCTTTACCTTCAGACATCGCTATTGCACAATATCCACCATATGCTGGCGCATATGCTTCAGGAGACTTATCAAAAATCTCTTTATTTTCTAATGAGCTAAAAAGGTATTTTGCATCATTGTATGTAGATACATATGCTTCGCTTCCTGTTCTAGGGTTGCCCTCAAAGAATGATACCACATCATATCCTTTTGCGCCAACTCCATCTTTTAAATTTTGTACCATAATATTATATTTAAGACTAAATTAAATTCACATCAGTAATAACCTCCAAAAGTGCTGGGCCATCATGTTCATTTAGTTTTTTCATTGCAGGAATTAAGTCTTCTA
>CAZLUS010000173.1:0-4150 GCA_964562775.1 uncultured Flavobacteriaceae bacterium
GTCAATAACTATGACACCTGCATTAATTTCTAAATCTTGGTATTTTACAACTGCCTTATCATAGAGATAAATTTTTTGTTCCTTATTATTTAAGGCAACATAACCATCTGCAGTGTAACTTACAATATCGGATAATAATTCTTTAGGCTTTTTTATAGAATCATTTTTTATAGAATCTACAGGCTTTAAATTCTTAATAGGTTTTAATATAGAATCTGTAGAAATTACCGTACTATCCTTTTTTTCTGCCTTTTTCGTCTCCGCCGCTTTTATAGGGTCCTTTTTTGGAGGTATATCCTGTGCGAAGCTAAAAGTGTTCATAAACACTGTAAAACTAAGGGCAAAAAGTATCTTTATCCTATTTGTACGCAAACCTATTAATGGTATTTTTGTAAAAGAATGGCTCGGTTTTTGAAACCTCAAAATTACATTTATTTTTTGTGATTGATTTATTATTGCAAGTAAAGTTTAAATTATAAACAAGCCAAATAAGATAAGGTAATAAACATTATATAATTGCCGTTTTAAAATTTACATGAGAACGATTAAAAATTACATATTAGTATTATCACTAACAGTATTTACAACATCTTTAACATACAGCACTTTTGCTCAAGGGTCTAGTGATAAGTTTATAGTAGTAGTTGATGCTGGTCATGGCGGAAAAGACCCAGGAAAACCTACTAAAAACAACTATAAAGAATCAGACATTGCCTTAAAGATAGCTTTAATATTGGGCAAAGAATTAGAAAAGTTTCCCGATTTTGAAATAATCTATACTAGAAAAACAGATGTGTTTCTAGAATTATACGAAAGAGCAGCAATTGCTAATAAAGCAGATGCAGACTTATTTGTGTCAATTCACTGTAATGCACATCACACCCAAGCTTACGGTACCGAGACATATGTCTTAGGTTCAAAAAACTCCGAACGTAATATGTCCATAGCTAGAGCAGAAAATGAAGTTATTTTTCTCGAAGATAACTATGAAAAAAACTATGCAGGGTTTGATCCTAGTTCACCAGAAACTTCTATAGCAATTGGTATTGAACAAGAAGTTTATGTAGAGCAAAGTATAGTTTTAGCTCAAAAAATTGAAAATAGTTTTGGAAAGAAACTTAAACGAAGAAGTCGTGGGATAAAGCAATTAAGCCTTTGGGTACTTCATAATACCTACATGCCAAGTGTTTTAGTTGAGACAGGATTTATTACAAATAAAAAGGAAGGAGCGTATTTAAATTCTCAATCTGGTCAAACTAAAATAGCAAATGCAATAAAAAATGCTATTATCGACTATAAAAAAGAATTAGATCAGAATGTAGGTGAAGGTCTTTTTAGTGATACTTCAGAACCATTAATAGACAAAATATCACCTAAGGTTAAAGCCGATATTACTTTTAAAGTTCAGATTTCGGCAAGTTCTCGTAAATTAGAAACTAAAGCATATAATTTTAAAGGGCTTTCTGGTATTACACGAGAGAAACAAAATTCTATTTACAAGTATTTCTATGGGAATACTTCTGATTTTGATGAAATCACTGCATTAAAAAATGAGGCAAAAGCTAAAGGATATTCTACCTGTTTTATAGTGGCTTATAAAAAAGGAAAAAAAGTCTCTCTACAGGAAGCACGTAAAAGACCTTAATTAGAAAGTATCTTAATTATTTTATTGCTAATTTTGTTATCAATCAAAGACGAAAACAATTGAAAATTTCAAGAGAAGTCAAAACTGCCATTCTAGTTATTTCTGGAGTATTGTTATTTATCTATTTATTTAATTATCTCAAAGGCGAAGATTTATTTTCAGATAAGATTAATTTCTATACAGAATTTGATTACAATGCATTAACAATGTCTTCACCCGTGACTATAAAAGGAAATACCGTTGGTAAGGTAGAAGATATTACTTACGATTTTAAATCAGGGATGACTCGTGTTGAATTCTCAGTAAATCCCCAACTTTCATTTGCTAAATCATCTAAGATTAGATTATACGAAACGGGTATTATGGGTGGTAATGCTTTAGCAATTATAGACTCCAATCAAGGCGAAAAAGCTACAAAAGGCGATCTTATTCAATCTGAAGTACAAGAAGGATTAATTACATCTTTAAAAGAGAATTTCTCTGGTCTTAGTACTAATTTAGATAAAACCTTGCGATCAGCTGATACGTTGATGGTTAGTCTTAATGGTTTAGTAAAAGACGAGTCTGAAGAAGGTCTCAAGGCCACTTTAGCAGAATTAAATGCAACATTAAAGTCTTTTAAAAGCTTATCGTATTCTATACAACAAGTTGTAAAAGATAACGATGAGAAAATCTCAGCGACTCTAGACAGTTTTAAAGACGCGAGTGCAAACTTCACAGCACTGTCAGAAGATTTAAAAAAAGCACAATTATCTAAAACTATTGATGATTTTGATAAAACCTTGGTAAAATTTAAATCGGTCCTAGATGGTTTAGATAACGGTGAAGGTACTATGGGTAAACTTCTTAAGGATGATAAGCTATACAATAATTTAGAAGCAGTAACAAAAGAGATGGAGCTATTACTTTTAGATATTAAATTACATCCTGCACGATATAGACGAATCCTATCAAAAAAAGAGATTCCATATACCGCACCAACCAAAGAGCAACTTCAAAAGAACTAACTAAAAAACATGCAATATTTACCAAATATACTTTTTGCAATACTCCTTACAGCTGGCATAGGTTATTTTGCTAGAAACATTAAAAAACTTATTAGAAACATTAAGCTTGGTCGCGATGTAAAGGCAAATGACAATAAATCGGCTCGCTTTAAAAACATGGCACGTATTGCTCTTGGTCAAAGTAAAATGGTGGTTCGACCAATAGCTGGTTTTCTTCACATTATTGTTTATGTTGGATTTATTATTATAAACATAGAAGTCTTAGAAATTATTATTGATGGTCTTTTCGGAACGCATCGTATAGGCCTAAGCGTACTTCCAGAATCTGTTTATGGTTTCTTAATAGGTAGTTTTGAAATTTTAGCGGTATTGGTTTTAGTAGCTGTTGTTATATTTTGGTTACGACGAAATATTAGTAATATCAAACGCTTTAAGAGCTTAGAAGGCTGGCCAAAAAATGATGGGAATATTATTTTATATTTCGAAGTTGTTTTAATGTGCTTGTTCCTTGTAATGAATGCTACTGATACTTCTTTTCAACAGATAGGATCGGGTAATGTTATCTCTCAATTCATCTCACCTTGGTTTGGTGATAATCCTGACACATTGCATTTAATTGAAAGAGCCGCATGGTGGCTTCATATTATAGGTATTCTAATATTCTTAAACTATTTATATTTTTCGAAACACTTACATATATTATTAGCTTTTCCAAACACCTATTATGGTAAACTAACACCAAAAGGACAGTTTAATAATTTAGATGCCGTTACTAATGAAGTAAAGTTAATGATGGATCCTAATGCAGACCCATTTGCAGCTCCCGCAGAAGGCGATGATGACGAAGAACCTGCTAAGTTTGGAGCAAGTGATGTTACAGATTTAAATGTAATTCAACTTCTAAACGCATATACATGCACCGAATGTGGGCGTTGTACCAGTGAATGTCCTGCCAACCAAACTGGTAAAAAGTTATCGCCTCGTAAAATTATGATGGATACTAGAGACCGTCTAGTAGAAGTAGGTAAAAATATTGATGCGAATGGTGGTGAATTTAAAGATGACGGTAAGCAGTTACTTAACGATTACATTACTAAAGAAGAACTTTGGGCATGCACAACCTGTAATGCTTGTGTAGAAGCTTGCCCAGTAAGTATAGATCCTTTATCTATAATTTTAGAAATGCGTCGTTACTTGGTAATGGAAGAAAGCGCAGCACCAATGGAATTAAATAATATGATGACCAACATAGAGAATAACGGTGCACCTTGGCCTTATAACCAACAAGACCGTTTAAATTGGGTTAACGAATAAGAAATTAGAAGATGAGCGAGCAACTAAAAGTGCCAACTATGGCAGAATTTATGTCAGAAGGCAAACAACCTGAAATTTTATTTTGGGTAGGTTCTGCAGGTAGTTACGACGATAGAGCTAAAAAAATATCTAGAGCTTTTGTAAAGCTATTAAATAATGCAAATGTCAATTTTGCAGTATTAGG
>CAZLUS010000174.1:0-1583 GCA_964562775.1 uncultured Flavobacteriaceae bacterium
GAGCAAATGATTGACTACGGTACTAATATTGTTGGCGGTGTTACTCCTGGTAAGGGAGGTCAGACACATTTGGGTAAGCCAGTTTTTAATACTGTAGTAGAAGCTGTAGAAAAAGCAAGTGCCGATACTTCAATTATTTTTGTTCCGCCAGCGTTTGCTGCAGATGCAATTATGGAATCTGCTAGCGCAGGAATTAAAGTTATAATCACTATTACAGAAGGTATTCCTGTAGCCGATATGGTTACAGCAAATAACTATATTAAAGATATGGACTGTACATTAGTAGGTCCTAATTGTCCTGGTGTTATTACTCCAGGTGAAGCTAAAGTAGGTATTATGCCTGGCTTTGTATTCAAAAAAGGAACTGTAGGTGTAGTATCTAAATCTGGTACATTAACTTATGAGGCGGCAGACCAAGTTGTACGCCAAGGCTTAGGTATTACTACAGCTATTGGTATTGGTGGTGACCCAATTATCGGAACAACTACAAAAGAGGCTGTTGAGCTTTTAATTAACGACCCAGAAACAGAATGTGTTGTAATGATTGGTGAAATAGGCGGTCAATTAGAAGCAGATGCGGCTAAGTGGTATAAAGCTAGTGGAAGCAAAAAACCAATAGTTGGATTTATCGCTGGAGAAACAGCTCCTGCAGGAAGAACTATGGGGCATGCAGGTGCTATAGTAGGTGGAAGTGATGATACCGCACAGGCTAAAAAACAAATTATGCGCGAATGTGGAATTCATGTTGTTGATTCACCAGCAGAAATTGGCGTAAAAGTTAAAGAAGTGGTAATGTAGTTGCATCTGTAACTGATACTTAATATTTTAATAAATAGAACCCTGTGAAAAGCAGGGTTCTTATATTTATATTTGTTATTTAATAGCATACATAATATGAAACTCTTACAAGATAAAAATGTAATTATTACCGGTGCAAGCCGAGGTATAGGAATGGGAATTGCTAAAGTATTTGCGCAGCATGGTGCAAATGTGGCTTTTACATATAGTTCTAGTGAAGCACCAGCATTAGCTTTAGAAAAAGAATTGAATAATACTGGCGTAAAAGCTAAAGCATATAAGAGTAATGCTGCAAGTTTTAAAGATTGTGAAGAGTTAATAGCCGCTGTTTTAGAAGATTTTGGTGGTATAGATGCACTTATAAATAATGCAGGTATTACTAAAGATAACTTGCTGATGCGTATGGGTGAAGATGATTTTGATACCGTTATTGAAATTAATCTAAAATCTGTTTTTAATATGACAAAAGCAGTACAACGTACTTTTTTAAAACAACGTAAAGGCTCTATTATAAATATGAGTAGTGTTGTGGGTGTAAAAGGTAACGCAGGGCAAGCAAATTATGCTGCTTCTAAGGCAGGGATGATTGGTTTCACAAAATCAGTTGCATTAGAACTAGGTTCTAGAAATATTAGATGTAATGCCATTGCACCTGGTTTTATAGAAACAGAAATGACAGCTAAGCTCGATGAAAAGACCGTACAAGGTTGGCGAGATGGTATTCCATTAAAACGTGGTGGAACCCCAGAAGATGTAGCCAATGCTTGTTTGTTTTTAGCATCAGA
>CAZLUS010000174.1:1683-4123 GCA_964562775.1 uncultured Flavobacteriaceae bacterium
GAAAAGAATAAAATTAATAATACAAAAGAGCGTGCTATAGAAGTTATAGATGAGAAAACAAATATCGCTTTAATAAGCTCAATTATGCATCCGGATATAGGGGTTTTAAAAAAATCTATTGAAGCAAATGAGCAACGAGAAGTTAAAATTTACACGCCTAATGTAGCATTAGAACAGCTAGAGGATGTCGATGTTTTTATTCTATATCAACCTAATACTGCTTTTAAAGTTATGTATGATTTTATAGCAAAAAAAGGAGGAGGTGTATTTACAATTACTGGCCGTAAAACAGATTGGAGATTTTTAAATGCTGTTCAATCTAGTTTTTCTAAAGAAAGTTATAATCAGCCTGAAGAAATATTACCTGTAAAAAATCAAGGTTTTGGTTTATTTGATATTTCTGAGATGTCCTTTTCTGGTTTTCCACCCTTAGAAAGCGCATTAGGAGAATTTGATATTACTAAACCATACGAGACTATAGCGACCCAGCGAATAAAAGGGGTGGAATTAGAGACACCATTGTTTTTTATTATTGATGATGAAATTGCAAAAGAAGTAGTGCTCTTTGGAGAGAATATATGGAAGTGGCGTGTGCAAACCTACAGAGACGAAAGAAGTTTTAAAACTTTCGATGATTTTATAGGTAAGTTATTTAGATACCTTTCTAGTGTTAAGCAAAAGAGCAGACTTAATTTAACGTATGAAAACCTTTATGAAGGAAATGCTTCTGCTAAAATTTCTGCCAGCTTTTTTGATAAAGCCTATAATTTTGATGCTAATGCAGACTTAACCATAAGCCTTAAAAATAATGCGTTTGGTTTTAGAAGAGAAGCTCCAATGCTTCTAAAGGAAAACAGTTATGAGTATAGTTTAGAAAATTTAGAACCGGGTACTTATGAGTTCACGGTGTCTGAATCCAAAGAAAAGGTAAAGAAATCGGGGACATTTAAAATATTAGATTTTAACTTAGAAGACCAATTTTTAGCTGCAAATTATAAGAAATTACAGCGTCTTTCACAAAACAGTATGGGAACTTCTTATTTTCCTAACCAGATAGAAACCCTTACTGAGGATTTACAAAATGACAAACGATTTACACCAGTTCAAAAAAGCAATCGAAATGTAGTATCTTTAATCGATTTTCGCTATTTGCTATTTTTTATGGCACTAGCTTTAGCAATTGAATGGTTTATTAGAAAGTATAACGGATTATTATAAAAACAAGAACAGATGGACAAATTACCTAAGATAGCATTACCCGTAATTATCGGTATTATTTTATTTATTATTTTAATTTCTAAATCTATAATAACTATCGGTCCTGGTGAAGGAGGCGTGTTATTCCAACCTTTTGGGGATGGTATTAATACCGAGAGAACTTATGGCGAAGGTTTTCATATTGTCGCGCCATGGAATGATATGATTGTACAAAAAGTTCGCCAACAATCTATTTCTGACAATATGAATGTACTTTCTGTAAACGGATTAGATATTACTGTAAGTGGTACAATTTGGTTTGAGCCAGAGTATAAAAATTTGGGCTTTTTAATACAAACTAAAGGGGAAGATTATATAAGAGAATTATTAAGCCCTGCAATAAACGCTGCTGCTAAAAGTGTTGTTGGTAGATATACACCAGAACAATTATATTCTAGTAAAAGAGATATTATAGAATTAGAAATCTTAGAAGAAGTAAGAAAAGAATTAGATGGCCAGTATGTTAATGTTAAACGTGTTTTGGTAGAGAATGTTAAACTACCTACAACCATTAAGGATGCTATTGAGCGCAAATTAAAACAAGAACAAGAATCTTTGGAATATGAGTTTAGACTTGTAACGGCCAAAAAAGAAGCAGAAAAAGTAACTATAGAAGCTAAAGGTAAGGCAGATGCCAACCGTATTTTAAGTGCTTCATTGACGGATAAAATTCTACAAGATAAAGGTATAGATGCGACCATTAGATTATCTGAATCACCAAATACAAAGGTTATCGTAGTAGGAGGTGGAGACGCCGGATTACCATTAATATTAGGAAATAACTAAAATTTGCTTTTTTGTGTAAAAATTAAAGTTTAGTTTTGCTGTTATAATGAGAACAATTAATATACATCATCATATCGTAATACACGCTCACGCGAGGTAACGATATTTTGTATATTTCAAAATAATTAAAAACCCGTTTGAGCAATCAAACGGGTTTTCTTTTTGACCTGATTTGATTGTTTGGACACTACAAGTTAAAAATGACTAAAATTAGAATTGCGATTCAAAAATCGGGTCGATTAAATCAAGACTCTTTACAAATTTTAAAAGATTGCGGTATTTCTATTGATAATGGAAAAGACCAATTGAAAGCATCTTCAAGAAATTTTCCTTTAGAAGTCTTTTATTTAAGAAACGGTGATATTCCTCAGTATTTAAGAGATGGAGTAGTAGATAT
>CAZLUS010000175.1:0-4109 GCA_964562775.1 uncultured Flavobacteriaceae bacterium
AAGAAGACGAGTATGCTTTTAAGGAAGATAAATTTTTTCATATTAGGATGGTTTTTATTGATACCTATCTGCAGTATCAATAAGATTATTATTCACTTAAATGTAGTTAATTTACATAAGGTTTTAGTGCTTGATACCAAAGTTCATAACCAATAGCATTCATATGCAAATTGTCGCTAACAAAAATGTCTTTGCGTACTTTACGTCCTTTGAGCATTATATTCCATACATCAGCATATAAAATAGAACTATCTGTTTCGCTTAGCTTTTGAAACTTTTGGTTTAGTTTTTTATATTTTCTGCGTAATTTCCATCTAGAGACACTTGGTTTAACAGAAATTAAAACAACATTTGTTTTTGGGTTAGCTGCTTTTATTTTTTTAATGATTTCTATTGTAGTTGCAATAATATCTTTAGGTTTCTTTTTAGAAAAGATATCATTATCCCCTTCATAGATAAATACTTTTTTGGGTCTGTATTTTAAAACAAGTCTATCTAAATGATATATTAAATCTACAGCTTGTGAGCCTCCAAAACCAGCATTTAAAATATGTTCATTGGGAAAACGCTCTTGTAAATCTGTCCAATAACGAATGCTTGAACTCCCAGTAAATACTATAGTCTCTTTTTGCGGATTCCATAAAGAATCATTTCGTTTAATAATACCATCTACTTCTGCCTGAAAAAAGTTTTGCGCATTTGTGTTAATTAAGAAAAAAAAGGATACTATGTATAGAAAAAATCTCATGGTCTGTTATTTAAACTGTATTATTTCTTCAGCAATAGCCCATTCGTAAAAACGTTGAATCCATTTGTCTGATGGTAAATTTTGTGTTCTCATTCCAAAACCATGTCCTCCTTTTGAGTACATATGCAAAGCAACAGATTTGCCCGATTTTCTCAAAGATTCGTAAAGCGTAATAGTACCTTTTGCAAGTCCTAAAGGGTCGTCTGTAGCACATATTATTAAGGTTGGCGGTACATCTTTTTTTGGCGTTTTAACCTCAATAACATCTGTCCATGGGTATATTGGGACTAAAAAATTGGGTTTATTTTTAGAAGTGTATCCGTAGCCGACACCCATGGTAACAGCACCACCGGCTGAAAAACCCATAAAGCCTATTTTGGATGAATTAATACCATACGCATTAGCATTTTCGCGCACATAGTTAATTGCATTTAAACCATCATCGATAGATAGCGGTAAGACTTTAGCAACCTCTTCTCCAATTTTTTGAGGATTAGTATTTGACAGTTTACTAACCTCAGCTACACCATCTTTCCCTGTTGGTACTAGTCTATATTTTAAAACAAAAGCAGTAATCCCTTTTTCTGCTAACCATTTACCTACATCATTACCTTCACTATTAATGCTATGAGCGTATAAAGCCCCACCAGGAGCTACAATTACTGCTACTCCTGTATTAGTGTTATTTGTAGGTTTAAAAACCTGCATTGTTGGTTTAGAGACATTAGTAACTACTTGTGTTTGCCATATTTCAGAAAAGTATTCTCGTTCTTTATTCTCCCAAACAACTTCATTATTACCATTATTTGGCAATTCAATTATTTCTTGAGAAAAACCTATGGTTATACTAAAGGTAATAGCTATAAATAGTCTTAATTTCATTAACAATGAAGTTTAATTCAGCATAAAAAGTGCGTTTGCAAAGAATAGCTTTCCGTTTTCCCAAAACCCTCTAAAAAGAGGATTATCAACCATATAAATTACATTCCCGGAACCGTGATTTTCTGCTCCAAACACTAAAGATTTTTTAATTTTTTCTTGTGCTTTACTTCCTGCAAAACCTGAAACTGCATTAGTATTAGATTCAAAATATACAGCGTTACCGCTCTTAAGATACTGATAAGCACTGCTGCCAAGTTTTAAAGTGAAATATGTTTCTCCGTAGCCATAAGCTAATGGGTGCGTATTATCAACTTTTACTTTAAAAACAGCACCTGTAATTGCACTCTTTATATTTTCTCGTTGCCAATTTTCATGAGGTATAAGGTTAGCTTTAGTACTATCTTTTTCAATCTTTGAAGCTTTAATACTAAACCCTTTGTCGCCATCAATTCCATTTATTGCTCCTCCCATAGCAATTAGGTTACCTCCATTACGGACCCATTCTTTTAATTTTTTAAGCTGATTTTCATCAAAAAAATTAGTATATCTTCCGTCAGGTAGTATAAGCACGTCATACTTATCCAAATCAACCCTTTTGTAATAACTTTCATTTATTACAGTAAGTGGGTAATTTAATTGTTGCTCAAAAAAGTGCCATATTTCTCCAAAGCGTAGGGTAGAGGTTGGTTCGCCTGAAAGTACAGCTATTTTAGGGGCATCTATCATTTGAACGTATGGAGAGCCAAAATCTTTACCTGAGTCTACAAAGCCAGAATTAACCTTTGTTAATTGTATTGATGTGTTTTTTGTTAATACTCTTTTTAAGGTACCAATAAAGTCTTTGTGATTACTGTTATCGGCTTTGGTAATAATTAAACTTCCTCGTTTAAATGATTTACCTTCTATAACTATAGGTGCGTAGGTAGTTCTTACTTTGATGCCCTCTTTCAATAAGTTTCCTAAAAACTGTGCATCAACCATGCTATTCCACTTGGTAATATATGCATAGGTTTCTGATGTTATAGTAGTATTAGAAGGAGTTTCAGATTCGTATTTAGTTTGATTTACTAAAGTTGTAGAAGCAATAGCATCTAAGCCATAGGCGAAAGGTAAGGACCAAGCAGTAATATCATAAGTTAAGGAATCTGTTAATTTTGCATTGGGTTCAAACAAGACTTTAACCATAGTGCTTTTTGTTTGATTCGTAGAAACCACCATCGAATTTTTATCAGTTCGCATTGAGCCAGATGCATTATTTTTATAATCGAAGCCTTTAACAGTTCCATTAGTTCCTCTACCAAATTCAATTTCATGTTGTTTAAGTAATTTTGCAAGGGCATCAATCTTGTCTTTATCGCCATTTAATACATAGCTCTTGTATTTATAATCTTTTTTCTCAAAGAATTTTTTAAATTCAGCATTTAATTTTTCCGAATTGTTGGCAGCCACTTCTATTGTAGAAAGCCCAGTGGTATGATGATGTGCAATACGATCTTTAAGAGTAAGTGTATCGCCAATTTTGGTAATTACACCTAGACCAGCTCTTCCGCTACCTCCTTGTTCGTATGTCATGCCTATTGCTCCATTATAGGTGGGATAAGTATCTCCGTAGCTAGGGTAAAAAAGGTCAAAAATTTCTTTTGTAAAGTAAAACCAACCGTTTGCATCAAAATACTTAGCGTGGTTTTTGCCAATAGTTACTTGAAAATCTCTTTGAAATTTAGTGATTACTTCATGGTAAGGTTCTGCAGCAGGAGCAAAATAGTACGGATTATCAATTCCTTGTTCGTGAAAATCTACATGTACATGCGGCATCCATTTATTATAAAATTTAACTCGTTGCTGACTTTCTACCTGCGTTAACCATGCCCAATCACGATTCAAATCAAACATATAATGATTGCTACGACCATTCCACCAACCTTCATGATGTTCTTTACTATTGAGGTCTACTTGGTGCGGAGTGTTTTTATATTGATTGTACCAATTGATATAGCGATCCCTACCATCTGGATTAATACAAGGGTCCATAATTGTCACAGTATTTTTTAGATAATCACTTTTAGTGGTTAATAACTCATAAATAGTTTGCATTGAAGCTTCCGTACTAACACTTTCATTACCGTGAACATTATAGCTTAACCAAACAACTGATTTAGAAGGGTTACCTGTTCCTTTTGTGTTTTTTATATGTTCTTCACGAATTGCTTCTAGATTTTTGATATTTTCAGCAGAGGATACATATGCAAGTAACAATGGTCTTCGCTCATTTGTTTGCCCATACTCAGTTAATTTTACTCTGTCTTTGGCAACTTGGGCTAGGTATTCGTAATAATCTACAACTTCATGATGACGGGTAAATTCGGTTCCTAATTCGTAACCCAAAAATTCAGAAGGTGATTTTATATTTTGTGCTGTTAAAAAGGTAAAGCTAAAAAGTGCTACGTAGCGTAATAAACGAATCATATAAAACTTGTTT
>CAZLUS010000176.1:0-4099 GCA_964562775.1 uncultured Flavobacteriaceae bacterium
AAGTCAATACTAATTGTTTTAGCTTTTATAGCTATTTATGTTATTTGGGGTTCTACATATCTGCTTAACAAAATTGCCATTGCAGAATTACCTCCTTTTTTTTTAGCGTCCGTACGCTTTATCACTGCAGGTCTAATCATTTTTACAATAGCTAAAATTTTAGGACATTCTCTAAAAATATCAAGAAAACAATTGCTGAATAGTATTTTTTTAGGTTTTCTTTTTTTAAGTTACGGTAACGGTGTAGTAGTTTGGGCTTTACGCTATGTAGATAGTGGTTTTGCAGCATTAGTTATTGCAACACAGCCATTGGTTGTTCTTTTAATGATGTTTGTTTTACAGGGTAAAAAAATACAATTAATGTCAATTTTTGGAGTCATTTTAGGAATTACAGGTGTTACACTTTTAATTAGTCAAGAAACCATAGTAACTAATGAAAATACACTGCTGGGTATTCTTATGATTTTCTCTGCTATGCTAGCCTGGTCTTATGCAAGTATATTTGTTAAGAAAGCTGATTTGCCTAAAAACTACTTTGTAAGTACGGGCTACCAAATGTTTTCTGGGGGGATTATTTTGGCAGTAATGAGCTTAGCTTTTAACGAACCTTGGTCTTCTCCTTTAGTATGGCAAGTAAAAACCCAATGGGTAGTGGTTTTGCTTATTATTTTTGGTGGTATTATAGCTTTTACAGCCTTCAATTATTTGCTAAAGCATGTATCTCCCGAAAAGGTACATACCAATACCTACGTAAACCCAATTATAGCTTTGTTTTTGGGTTGGTTTTTTTTAAATGAAGTCATAACACTACAATCTATTATAGCAGCTATTGTACTTTTAACAGGGGTCTATTTTATTAGCACTAAAAAAAAGGCAATACTTTTTGAAAGGTTTAAAAAGTAAATCCCTACTAATTAATAACTTAGTAAATAATTAAATAATTCTTATGAAAAGAAAGATAGCATGTTTGGTACTCATATGTAGCATTATTTTTCTTAATGCTTGTGCAACTAGTAAGGTAAAATATACTACAGCAGAATTAGATGCTTTGCACAACTTAGTGGCTAGCAATAGTTTTAGAATAGAATCTGATTACGCATATCCTTTAGCCACGGCGGCATTAAATAGCTTATCAAATGCAGGCTTGTTTTTACCAGGAGATACGGCATCACGGATAAACTTACAAGGCAAATCTAATTTTCTAACAATTTCAGGCGATAGTATTCAAGCGCAATTGCCGTATTATGGAGAACTAAGAATAGCTCGCAGCTATGGTAATAGTGATGTAGGTATTACTATAGAAAACCTTCTTAAAGAATATGATACGGAGTTTAATGAAAAGAAAAATAGTTATAAGTTGCGTTTTAAGGCAAATCAAGATGTAGAAAATTATCAAATTAGCATCGATATTTATCCAAATAATAAAACCTATATAAATATCAATAGTACGCACCGAAACACTATTGCATATCTTGGAAATATAGTACTCGTAGAATAAAATAGGCTGTCATATTAAATCTTGAAGCATTATAGCTTCTTTATCTGCTAGACCTTTAAATGCTATCTTGTCTGTACGGATTAAAAAATAAGGAAACAATTTCAGTATTTTTGATAAACTAACAATACCTATGAGAAAATCAAATCCAGCATTAAAAACCTTAGTTTTTACATCTCTTTTGTGTTTAAGCCTGTCTTGTAAAAAAAAGCAAACCAATGAAACTAAACAATTGGTACAATATGATGAACCAATTTCTGAGCTGCCTTTAGAAAGACTCCATTTACCTGACGGATTTAAGATAGAAGTATATGCCGATAAGATAGACGGAGCGCGTTCTATGGCTATGGGTACTAATGGAACTTTATTTGTGGGCACCAGAAACGATAAAACGGTGTATGCCATTCAAGACTTAGACAAGGATTACCGTGCAGACCATATTAAAGTGCTAGATTCTACATTAGAAGTCCCTAACGGAATTGCTTTTAGAAACGGTGCGCTGTATGTTGCAGAAGTAGGTAGGCTACTGCGCTATGACGATATTGAATCAAAATTAGATGCCCTTCCAGAGCCTGTTGTAGTGTATGATGATTACCCTACAGAATTTCATCATGGGTGGAAATATATTGCCTTTGGACCAGATGATAAACTTTATGTCCCTGTAGGTGCACCCTGTAATATTTGCGATTCTACTGTAGTTGATGAACGCTATGCTACCATAACTAGGATGGATCCAGATGGCAGCAATCGTGAAATTTATGCAAAGGGAGTGCGGAATTCTGTTGGATTTACATGGCATCCAGAAACTAAAGAATTATGGTTTACAGATAATGGCAGGGATTTATTGGGAGATGATGTTCCGCCTTGCGAATTTAACCGAGTAACAAAAATAGGGCAGCATTTTGGTTATCCCTATTGCCATGGTGGTGTGGTAAAAGACCCTGAATATGGTGATTTAAAACCTTGTTCAGATTTTGTAGCGCCAGTACAGGCTATGGGCGCTCATGTGGCTCCGTTAGGGGTTAAATTTAATACTGGTAATATGTTCCCAAGTAACTATAAAAACATGGCTTTTATTGCAGAACACGGTTCTTGGAACCGAAGCAGAAAAGTAGGTTATAGAATAAGCCTAGTTACACTAGAGAATAATGTAGCCACCAGTTACACCCCATTTATAGACGGTTGGTTAGATGAAGAAGCTCAAAAAGCTTTTGGCAGACCCGTAGACATTCTGTTTTTAGATGATGGTTCTATGCTTATTTCTGATGATTTTGGAGATGCTATTTATCGTGTTTCTTATGATGCTAGCCTAATTAATTCTTAATTAAAAACAGTAACTTTGCAATCTTAGCCAAACGGCTATGTTTTATTATACCTAATATTTATAATGGCAAAATCGCAACAGACTTTTAGTAAAAGTGAAAAAGAAAAGAAACGTTTAAAAAAACGTGAAGACAAGAAAAAGAAAAAAGAAGCACGTAGGGCAGAGGCTAAAGAAAATGGTGGAGGTATACCATTAGCTTATGTAGACTTTAACGGTAATCTTGTTGATACGCCACCAGACCCATCTATGAAAGTAGAAGTTGAGGCAGATGATATTGTATTAGGTGTGCCTAAAAAAGAAGAAGGTGATGTAGAGCAATTTGACCCCGTTAGAAAAGGTAAAGTTTCTTTCTTTGATACATCAAAAGGTTTTGGCTTTATTATAGATTCTGAGAACCAAGAGAAATATTTTTGTCATGTAAGTGGTCTTATAGACGAAATTGCAGAGAACGACAGTGTAACCTTTGAACTTGAAAAAGGAATGAAAGGGATGAATGCTGTAAAAGTTACTTTAGTACCTTAATTTCATATAACCCATACTTTTACTATTAATGTCTTTAGAGCACTATTTTGCTATATAATAGTGACATACAGTTTTCAAAAAAACTCTGATTATCCCACATCAAAAAGAACATTCCAATTTTGTTCAAATTTAGCTTTCTAATAGTTAGAAAATTTAAAGACACTCATTAATTAATCGCCCCACTAATTTAAAATTAACAGTATCCTTTTTTGTCTTAAATCTATTATGTAGGAATTCACAACAATTTATAGCAATTTTACAACAATATTTTTTTGACTAGTTGATTAAAGTATAATTATGCAAAAAGTAATCTTTTTCTTACAAAATTATATTTTAATACTAGTTTATGAAAAGTATCGTAAAACAAATAACACTAATTGTATTCTTTTTCTTCTTACTAATCAACACTAAAGTAAATGCACAAGGTGAGTTTAAAATAAATGTAGATATATCCGCAGGTAATTTTACTTTCGTTGGTAGTAATGCAGGAACAGATATAATGGTATACGATCAAGCCAATTTGGGCGGACCTCCTTTGTTAACACTTACAGGAGTAAATTCACAAACACAGATTAACCAAAGTGCTTTTACAGATCCATCTATAGATGATGTACAGATATGGTATTCCAATACAATTTCTGTCATTAACTTTAATGGTAATGGAAATGTTCAAAGAATTCAATCAATTGTAGAGTGGGGAACAGCTACTTTTACCACTCTTAATTTCTTTAACGGGGTCAATTTAGATATAGAAGCTG
>CAZLUS010000177.1:0-4097 GCA_964562775.1 uncultured Flavobacteriaceae bacterium
ATACCTAAGTATAATTATTCTTTATCCTTGTACAAAGATTTAAGGTAGTCACGTTGTAGTTCTAAGTCATGTAAATGAAAACGAACTAATCGGCGCTCTATTTTTTTCTTAGCTAAAAAACTAATCCAGTCCACTAAAGGTATAAGGTCTTTGTGACCAAGTCCATCAATAAGTATAAGTTGAATGGTTTTGTCTTCTAGAATTTTACAGCAGATATTTTTAGACCTCATATCATTAGCAATGATTCTGTATTTTACCATTAATTGAATTAGTTTATCAAACGCAATCTTAAGTGTTTGGGTACTAATTTCTGGATTAGGGTTTAATAAGTAATACTCCAAAGTTTTAGAAACTTCTTGGGTGGTTTCATCTTTTATTAAATCAAAAATATAGCCTTCGCCAAGGTTTGTTTTTACAGTGCCGTGAAGGTTGGAATAAAATGGGTAATCCTTTTTTTTAATCTTTTTTTTGCTAACTTTTTTAGAATATTTAATCTCATAAGATAGCGGAGGGATATTAATATCCTTTTTAATTATTTTTATGCATAGGTTTGGATTCGATGGATGTTGGTAGCATTTTTGGCATTCTCCTTCGGCAATAAAATGTTCGTTTTGGAATTCAATCATTAAGTTATATTTATCAATATAGCACCAAATCTAGTGTTGTTTTGAGGAGGAAAAGATAATAAATTTATCAGCCATAATATTAGAATTATAGGACATTAATACTATAGTAAGGCTATTGCAAATTTAAAATGCATTACCTTTAAATAAAAAGATTAAAGCCTTGAAAGAAAAGTTAAAAAATGTATTTGTAGATGGAGCTATAACTCCAGATTTTATTGCAAATGCTATTGCCAAGCATCAATCTAAAACTACAATTGGTGCGCATGATATTTTTTTAGGACAAATACGTGCAGATGTAATTGAAGGTAAAAAAGTTGCTGCCATAGCTTATACTGCCTATGAAGAAATGGCGAATTTAAAATTTCATGAGATTAGGGAGAAAACCTTTACTAAGTTTGACCTTACTTGTATGCATATATACCATAGTCTAGGTAAAGTTGCAGTGGGTGAAATATGCCTATTTGTTTTTGTCTCTTCTCCGCACAGAAAAGAAGTTTTTGAGGCATTACAACATGTAGTTGAAGAAATAAAAAAAGAAGTCCCTGTTTTTGGTAAAGAATTATTCGAAGACGATTCGTACCAATGGAAAGTAAATACCTAGTTTAAGTATTATTTTTTCAAATTCTTAAGCATCACCTTGGTGGTTTTTTCTAAATTGAAAAGGGGTTTCCATCCCCAATCTTCTTGGGCTCTCGTGTCATCTATACTGCTAGGCCAAGAATCTGCAATGGCTTGCCTAAAATCGGGTTCGTAATGCATTGTAAACTCGGGAATTTGTGTTTTAATACTAGCAGCAATTTCTTCTGGAGCAAAACTCATAGCCCCTAAATTATAAGACGATCTAATTTCTAAAGTTTTAGCATCTGCTTCCATAATAGATATGGTGGCTCTAATAGCATCGTCCATAAACATCATAGGCAGTTTTGTTCCTTTAGAAAGGAAACAAGTGTATTTTTTATCTTCTAAAGCTTTTACATAAATTTCTACAGCATAATCTGTTGTACCACCACCAGGTAAAGTCTTCCAACTTATAAGCCCAGGATAACGAATGCTTCGTACATCAACACCAAATTTTTTATTGTAATATTCGCACCAACGTTCTCCAGATTGTTTGCTGATACCGTATACCGTACTAGGTTCCATTAAAGTATTTTGCGGGGTGTTTTCTTTAGGCGTGTTTGGTCCAAAAACGGCAATACTAGATGGCCAGAATACTTTAGCGACCTTTTTTTCTTTGGCGAGATTAAGAACATTAAATAAAGAATTCATGTTTAGGTTCCAAGCTCGCATTGGAAATTTTTCTGCAGTTGCACTTAACATTGCAGCCATTAAATATACTTCTTCTACCTCATAGTACATTACAACGTTTTCAATAGCGGCGTAATCTGTAGCGTCTAACAACTCAAAAGGGCCAGATTTCATTAGGCTCTCACTGCCTTCGCGAATATCACTAGCTATAACGCAGTCTGCACCATATTTTTCACGTAAAGCAATGGTAAGCTCTGTTCCTATTTGGCCACAAGCCCCAATAATTAAAATCGATTTCGGCATTTTAAAAAGAAGTTAATTTATGTACATGTAAATATAGCTGATTTTAAAATTTGTACTTTCGTTTTATGCAGAAATTGATGATTTATTTTATGCTCATTGTTTTGGTTCTTGCCTGTAAGAAGGGAGTTGAAAATAATGAAAGCACTAGCTCAAAAAAGGAATATGTTTCTTTTAAGAATACTCCAGAAACAGAAAGCATTAACGAAGAAGCAACAGAAAGTCTAGCTTCTTGGGAAGAATTTAATGCTTTACAGAAAAGTTTTGACATCATGTATCGCGCAGATAATAATGAAGACCTGGTGCTAGCTATTAATGATTTGCTAGAGAAAGAAAAAGTACTAAGAAATTCTACATATCCAGAGGGATTTGATAAACCACAAGTAAAGAGTAGGCAAAAGGTATTACGTACTTTTCTTTTAAAAGTAAGAGCAAACCTATCGGATAATATGCCTGTAGATGAATCTTTACAGCAGCTATTGACCGCAAGAAATGCGTTTAGAAATCAGTTTAATACCATTGTAAATAACAGATTGGATACAAAGTTGCTTCTTGAAGAAAACTAGATTGCAAAAAAAAGAGGCTCAATAGCCCCTTTTTTGCAGTTATAATATTTTATTCTTTAGTCTGAGCTTCAGATTTTCTAGATTCTAATGCTTGTTTGCTTAAGCTTGCTAAATTAAAACTAGGGTCAATTTTTAAAGCTTCGTCTATATATACTATAGCAGCATCAATATTTTCTTTATCCTTATTAAAGGTCATTAATCCTTTTAGATGATTAAATGCTGCTTTTAAAGGTACTTCGTAAGGTTGTTGGCGCTCGTAAAAAGCGTATTTCATATCGTCTTTCGCATTAGTCAAGCCATATTCTATATTTACGGCTGCACCATCATTATCACCTACTTGTATTTTTAAGTCGGCTAATTCATAAGCAATATATGGGGTTGGGGTACGTTTTAATAAACTTTCAAAATGTACAATGGCTCTTTGTGGTTCATTTAAAGCTTTTAAAGTAACCGCTTTTACCTGTACTGCTAAATCAGAATCGGTAGGTTTACTTTCAATACCAATAGTATTTAAAGCTTGTAAATTTTGATTGTTTTTCATGTAAATAAATGCAAGCGTATCTCTTCTTTGTTGAGATGGTGCAATTACATTTAAATGGGTGAGGGCGTTAATTACTCCATTAACATCACCCTGAAATTTCATTTCCTTATAAAATGCTTCGTAATGTGATTGTAGGTCACTTTTAGATTGTGCTTGACTTACTTGTGCTATGAAAATAGTAAATAGTGCAAAAATTAGAAGATTTTTTTTCATCTCGTTTCTTTTATAATTCGGCAAAACTATAAAAATATTAAGGAATAGTTTGTTAAAGAAAACACAAGAGAAGCTTTTGTAAATAAATTCATATACTTCTTAAATAGCCATAAAAGCAACGTCTTTGTTTGCGAAATTTCTTAATAATCTTGCATAAAACGCTAAACTTTTTACATCTTCTTCTAGGCACGATTTTAATAAATTACAGATACTTTTAAACGATAAGTTCATAGGTACTGTAGCAATTATAGTATTTACTTTTGCTGGGCTATAATCTTGGTCGTCAATTACGATATCCATAGTAACTCGGTTTCTATGATAATCAATTGTAATAGCAGCAGCATTGTAATATTTTTTTAAGATAGCTGCGTGAAGCTCTTTTGATTTTTTTGAGAAAGCAGATTCTGCACAGCTATTTGTAATTAAATTTTCTGTCTCCATTAATATTTTTGTCCCTAATCTTGAATTTTCCATAACTATAACTTTTAAATAAAGATACGAGTAATAAGACGTAAGTAGCTGAAATACAATACGATGATTAACTTAAAATTAATATAATTGTTGTGAATGAATATAAATCTATGGTGAGTTACGAAATAATAG
>CAZLUS010000178.1:0-4091 GCA_964562775.1 uncultured Flavobacteriaceae bacterium
TTTTTTGTTGTTTTGATTTTAAAAAATCGATACATCCATTAACTACAATTCTTTTTAACCAAGCTCCAAAAGTAACCTCACCTTTAAATTGGTGAATATGCTGAAAAGCCTTAATAAAAGATTCTTGCAAAACATCTTCAGCATCATCTGCATTCTTTATAAATCGCATAGCTACACAAAACATACTATCGCAATATTGCTTATAAAGCTTTAGCTGCGCTTTAGGCTTGTTCAACTTACACTGTTCTAGCAGTTCTAATTGCACTATTGAATCAGTTTTAATTTTGGTTTTCTTAGTTGCTATTTAAAAGACGAGATAAAAAAGGCAATGTGGCAAAATAAAAGGGTTTTACATAAAAAAACATCTCGTAAATTTTAAAAATTGCCTATAAAATTCTCAATATCAGAACTTAATATAATTATAGGATATAAATAAAACTTGCTAACTTAGTAGGCAGTAATACCACTATGAGCCTTAAAAAAAAGCAAAGCAGTATGCCTAACAGTATTGCCAAAATTAAACAGCTTAGAAAACAGGAACCTTCCGTTGAGAAACTTGTTAAAGGCATTTTAAATGGAGATAAAGCTTCATTAGCTCGTGCTATTACACTTGTTGAAAGTGCCAAAAAAAACCACTCAAAAAAAGCAAATGCTATTATTGAAGCCTGCTTAGCACATGACAAAAACAGCATTAGAATTGGTATTACAGGTGTACCTGGTGTAGGAAAAAGCACTTTTATAGAAGCATTAGGAATAATGCTTACAAAACTTGACAAAAAAGTAGCTGTATTAGCCGTAGACCCAACTAGTTCAATTACTAAAGGAAGTGTTTTAGGTGATAAAACGCGAATGGAACTTTTAGCCAAAGACCCTAACGCTTTTATACGGCCCTCACCTTCTAGCCAATCTCTGGGCGGAGTGGCAAGAAAAACTAGAGAAACTATTATACTTTGCGAAGCAGCAAATTACGATGTAATATTAGTAGAAACAGTTGGTGTTGGACAGAGTGAGACTGTTGTACATGGTATGGTAGACTTTTTTCTACTACTAAAACTCGCAGGGGCTGGTGATGAGTTACAGGGTATAAAACGTGGTATTATGGAAATGGCGGATGGTGTTGTAATTAATAAAGCAGACGGCGCAAATAAAAATGAAGCACTAAAAGCAAAGACAGAATTTACAGGAGCTTTACATTTATATCCTGCAAAAGAAAACAAATGGCACCCTAAAGTACTCACCTGTTCTGCACTCCATAACATAGGAATTAGTGAGGTGTGGGATATGATAACAGACTATACCAATTTGGCAAAAGACGCTCTTTCTTTTGAGCAAAATAGAATTAAACAGAATCAAAATTGGTTTATAGAAACCGTTAATGATAGTTTATATCGTGATTTTTATAATAGCGAAGCTGTAAAGGCGAATCTAGATAGCCTATTACTTGAGATACAAGAAAACAAGATTTCTCCTTTTTATGCTGCTAAAAAGCTATTAGACTTGTATGAATCACCTTAAATAAAAGCCCTAAATTTGCGGCTAATTAGTATCAAATAGATGAGCTTACCAACTAGTACTCTACTTTCTATTGTTGTTCCTCTTTATAATGAAGAAGACAATGTTGTCCTTCTAACTCAAAAAATACATGAAAGTTTAAGTGCCTATAACTATCAAATTATATATATAGACGACTTTTCTACAGACAATACTAAACAGGTTGTCAAAAAAATGAATGATAGCAAAGTCCATCTTATTGAACTCAAAAAAAATTACGGACAAAGCTTAGCACTTGCAGCTGGTATAGATTACGCAGAAGGAGATTATATTATCACTATGGATGGTGATTTACAAAATGATCCATCAGATATTCCTCAAATGCTAGAATACGCTAAAAGCGATGATTACGATTTAATAACTGGAATACGCCAAAAACGAAAAGATTCACTAGTTAAAAAAATACCTTCTAAAATTGCAAACTTTTTGGTTAGAAGGGTTACTAAATTAGACATTAAAGATAATGGTTGTGCCCTAAAAGTATTCACTAAAGACATAGCAAAAGGTTTAAACTTATACGGTGAGATGCATCGTTTTATAACTTTACTAGCTCATTTAGAAGGTGCGCAAATAAAACAAGTCCCTGTAAAACACCATGCAAGACATGCTGGAGTATCTAAATACGGTTTGGAAAGGGTTTTTAAAGTAGTTGCTGATATGATGCTTCTTCTTTTTATTAGAAAATATTTTCAAAGACCTATTCACCTATTCGGAATTTTTGGAGTACTCTTAATTATGCTTGGCACATTAATAGAAACGTATCTTCTTATAGTAAAATTTGGTTTTGGGCAAGATATAGGTACTAGACCTTTACTAATTTTTGGAATGATGTTTATTTTAGGAGGCATACAACTATTTACTATTGGTATTGTAATGGAGTTGCTTATTAGAACTTACTACGAGTCGCAGCAAAAAAGGCCTTATCGCATTAAAAAAATATCTATCGGTGACCAAAAAGCAGCGTAAAAGATTACTAACCTTTTTTAAAATACTGGTAAGCACTGCGCTAATCTATTTTATATTCACTAAAATTAACTTGAAAGATGTTTTAACCACCATAAAAACATCTAATATTTTATACCTAATCTTAGGCTGTATTTTATTTGTAGTCTCTAAAATACTAGCTTCTTTTAGGCTAAACCTGTATTTTCATGAAATTGGGATTAAGCTTTCGCAAAAGAGCAACCTAAAACTTTACATATTAGGAATGTTTTATAACCTTTTTTTACCTGGAGGGGTTGGTGGTGATGCTTACAAAGGCTACCTAATTCAAAAGAAATATCAAGTAGGCGTAAAAAAAACAGCTGCCGTTTTAATACTAGATAGACTAAGTGGTATGCTTTTTCTTTTTGTTTATGCTTGTATTTTAGCAATCTTCTTAAAAGATAGTTTTTTGACAAATTTTAAGTGGCTACTTGTATTAGCAATCCCTTTAGGTGTTTTTATATTTTGGCTCTTAAACAAACGGTTTTTTAGTTATGTACTTCCTGTATTTTGGAAATCTCTTGGCTATTCTGCCTTAGTGCAATTAGCACAACTTATTACTATTTGGAGTATTCTTATGGGGTTTGCTATTAAAGTAAATACAATTGGCTACTTATTTGTTTTCTTAATTTCATCCATTGTATCTGTTTTGCCGATAACTATTGGAGGGTTTGGAAGCAGAGAAATTACCTTTTTATATGGTTCTGACTTACTAGGCTTAAACGAGCAAACAGCGATAAGCAGCAGTCTTACTTTCTTTTTTATTACTGCTTTTATCTCCTTATTCGGAATTTATTATCATTTTAAAAAACCGAAACTAGAACTTAGTAAAGATTAGTAGATATGTACCAAATGCATTTTTCGTAGCACTTTATCTCTAGTAGTGGGGTTCAAAAATTTTAATTGTAGACGGGTAATTCTAAATTGCTTTTCGGTCAATTGCCTATCCCAATCAAATCCAGATTTTCGTAAACTTTCTAGACCTGCATCATCTACATACACCCAAATATCTTCCATATTAGAAATTTTAGTTAAGGATGATGGAATAACAGGCTTCTTATTGTAAAAATCTAATGCCCAAGTAGGCATTTCTGTTACCTTATAAATTTTATCGGTTGGTATATTGTTCGTTTTAATTTTTTGAGCAATTGTATAACCTGCTTGGTACTCTAAGAGGTTTGGGTAAAAATGTGTGTTTAAAACACCGTTAAGTAATAAAGAACTACATACAGACAAAGTAATAATTCGCGTGTAATAGGCTTCTCGTTTTAAATAAAAATAGATGATAATAGCCAAGGTTATTATTAAAAGTAAATAGCTATACCATGCTTGAAATTTAAATACATTAAAACAAATAAGTGCAGAAAAAACAAATACTAAACCAAGTATACAATATTGAACTACAAGTAAAGCTTTAATAGCCTTCTTTTTAGAATAACTGTAAAGACTATGCACATAAGATGCCGTTAGTATAGCATATAGTGGCATCATAATATTCATATAATGCGGTAGTTTAAATTGTGCGAAACTGATAATAAAAAATATAATTGATATAC
>CAZLUS010000179.1:0-2314 GCA_964562775.1 uncultured Flavobacteriaceae bacterium
TTAGCAGCATCTTCTTCTTGCTTTTTTGCCAATTCTAAATCGTATAATCTAGAGCGAAGTACTTTAAAAGCTTTCTCTTTATTTTTATGTTGCGATTTCTGGTCTTGACACTGTGCTACCAAACCAGTAGGCACGTGTGTTAAACGCACAGCCGAGTAGGTAGTATTTACAGATTGCCCACCTGGTCCTGATGAACAAAAGAAATCTACACGAACATCTTTAGGTTCAATATGAACATCAAAATCTTCAGCTTCTGGTATTACCATAACAGTTGCAGCACTAGTGTGTACTCTACCTTGTGTTTCTGTTTGTGGCACACGCTGTACTCGATGTACACCCGCTTCAAATTTTAAAGTACCATATACATCTACGCCAGTAACTTCAAAATGAATTTCTTTATAGCCACCACTTGTGCCCTCACTTAAATCTATAATATTAGTTTTCCAACCTTTAGATTCACAGTATTTGGCATACATACGATAAAGGTCTCCTGCAAAAATACTTGCTTCATCACCACCAGTACCTGCACGTACTTCCATAACCACATTCTTTTCATCTTCTGGGTCTTTAGGAATAAGCATTAGTTTTATCTCTTCTTCTAATTTAGGAAGACCTTCTTTAGCTTCATCTAACTGCATTTTAGCCATTTCTACCATTTCGGCATCACTCCCATCGGCAATAATTTCTTCTGCTTCGCTCAAGTTATTGGTAAGTTCAATATATTTTTCGCGTTTATCTACAAGAGCTTTTAGGTCTTTATATTCCTTATTTAACTTTACATAAACCTTTTGGTCAGAAATAATATCTGGCTGAATGATTAAATCAGAAACTTCGTCAAAGCGTTGTTTTACAATGTTTAGTTTATCAAGCATGGTTCAATCTTCGTTAGGATGCGAATTTACAATTAATTTGTACTTTAGTTAGCCTTATGGACATCCTATTTAAGCGAAAAACATATTATTTGGTTTTCTTTTTTTCAAAATACCTTATACTAAGTTCTGTAGCTTTAAGCTTTTTATTTACAGCATTAAAAGGGCCTTTGCTTTCTATATTACTATTTAAAATTATTTTTTGGGGTGTTGTATATATTTTTCAATTAGAAAGCAGTCTACATAAACGCCTTACATTTTATAATAATCTTGGATTATCAAAAAACAAACTATTTGTCTTAAGTTTTTTGTTTGATGTTATCTTATTTCTCTCAATTTTAATCTTAGTAAGAATTTGGTTTTAGAAGTAGATAATATTGAATTAAATTTTGATACTAAAAAGATATTAAATAGTATCTATATAAAAGCCGAAAAAGGCAAGATAACAGGTATCTTAGGACGTAATGGTTCTGGAAAATCCTGCTTGCTTGAAATAATTTTTGGCAGCTTAAAACCTAAATACAAAACAATTCGTATTAATTCTAAAACCCTAACAAAGAAAGGATACGCCATAAATAAAATTGCCTATTTACCGCAGCATGCATTACTACCAAAAAAACTTAAATTAAGTACTGCTTTTAAGTTATATGATTTAAAATGGGAAGATTTTATATCTTATTTTGAGCATTTTAAATTATACAAGAACGCTAAAACAAACCAACTTTCTAGTGGCGAATTACGAGTTGTAGAAACCTATCTTAGTATTTGTGCTAAAAAAGAGATTATTCTCCTAGACGAGCCTTTCTCTTTTATTGCCCCTATTTATGTAAACACCTTCAAAAAAATTCTTGTTAAAGAGAAAGCAAATAAGCTTATACTTATTACCGATCATTTTTATAACGATATTATTTCCCTTAGCGATAATCTATATTTGATTACTAATAGAGCTTCTAAATTAGTGAGTAATAAACAAGTATTAGTAGCAGAAGGTTACCTTAAACGATAAGTCTAAAATCAGTAGTTTTTTAAAGAAATGAATTCAGAACGGCAATATACTCTTCTGGGCTCATTTTTTTATATCCTGTAGTGCCAAGAACCTTTTCTGATTTATCCAATACTAAAACCAAAGGGTAATGGTTTTTAGGATTGTATTTTTCGGCTAATTCTTTATTTTGACTTACTAGCTCTGGAGAAAGTTGATTTCCCTTTTTTCTAGGAAAATCTGCATTATACAAAACATATTTTTGCGAAGAATAACTCTTAAACTTTTCTGAGCTCCATATATTTTTCTGTAATCGCTTGCAAGGCGGGCACCAATCTGAGCCAGAAAAAACCAAAATTAACGGTTTGTCTTCTGTATTTGCTTGCTCTAATGCTTCGTTATAGGACTGCTTCCAATCTTGGGCAGTAAGACCTACCGATAAAAAAAATACAGCAATCAATAA
>CAZLUS010000179.1:2414-4087 GCA_964562775.1 uncultured Flavobacteriaceae bacterium
AGAACATCCATTTAAACAAGGAAAAGTGAGTGCAAAAGCTGCACCAGCTCCTAGACTTTTTAAAAATTCTTTTCTTTCCATAATGATACCTTTAATTATAAAAAGAACGCTAAATTTAAGCTAATCGTATAGTTTAGTATTCAAATACGCCATACTCACTTTTAATAGTAAGTTTTTTAAGAGGACTGTTCGCTACCCTACCAATAATTTTTGCATCGACATTAAAAGACTCAGAAATTGCGATAAGGTCTTCTGCAATTTCTGGTTTTACATATAATTCTAATCGATGACCACAATTAAACACTTGGTACATTTCTTTCCAATCTGTCTTAGACTGTTCTTGAATTAATTTAAATAATGGCGGCACTTTAAAAAGCGAATCTTTTACAATATGTAATGCATCTATAAAATGTAGTATTTTGGTTTGTGCACCTCCACTACAATGTACCATTCCGTGTATTTCGTTGGATGTATATTTTTCTAATATTTTTTTTACAATTGGGGCATAGGTTCTTGTAGGTGATAATACTAATTTACCTGCATCTATAGGTGAATCTTTAACGCTATCTGTTAGTTTGGTATTTCCAGAATACACAAGGTCTTCTGGCACAGAAGCATCAAAACTTTCTGGGTATTTATCAGCTAAATATTTAGAAAATACATCATGCCTAGCAGAAGTAAGACCGTTACTCCCCATTCCTCCATTGTAATTCTTCTCATAAGTAGCTTGTCCAAAAGAAGCTAATCCTACAATTACATCACCAGCTTCTATATTAGCATTGTCAATTACTTGGTTTCGCTCCATACGCGCGGTAACGGTAGAATCTACAATAATAGTACGCACTAAGTCGCCAACGTCTGCGGTCTCGCCACCAGTAGAATGAATAGTTATTCCGTGTGTTTTTAAATCTGCTATAAGTTCTTCGGTACCATTTATTATTGCCGAAATTACGGAGCCCGGAATTAGGTTTTTATTGCGCCCAATAGTAGAAGAAAGCATAATATTATCTGTAGTACCAACGCAAATTAAATCATCAATATTCATAATTAATGCATCTTGCGCAATGCCTTTCCAAACAGAAATATCACCCGTTTCTTTCCAATACATGTATGCTAATGAAGATTTTGTTCCTGCCCCATCTGCATGCATTACTAGACAATGGTCTTTACTGCCTGTTAAATGGTCAGGCACAATCTTACAGAATGCTTTAGGGAAAAGACCTTTATCAATATTTTTTATGGCATTATGCACATCTTCCTTGGATGCAGAAACTCCTCTTTGAGCATATCTTTTACTAGCGTCTGATGACATGTAATGATTGTTTGCACAAAAGTAAGGAAACCAAATTCTTTACTAAAATGAGAATATCACTTAGTTGAAATAGTAGTTAGATTTTTTACATCAAAATCAAGGTTAAAAAACTCATAAAGAGGGCGTAAGATGTAAACAATCTTTCTCCCATATTTTTTGTGTTGTAGACTGATCTACATTACCCCCAGAAATTACCATTAAAACGCGCTTTTTGGTTTTTTGTGTTCGCAACCATCTAACAATAGCTTCCATAGGCATAGCACAGGTAGGTTCTATTCTACACTTTAGCAAATGTGTTAACCATTGCGTCCAATAGACTAAATATTCTTCTTCAATTTCATAAAAACCATCTAATTGCTTT
>CAZLUS010000180.1:0-4069 GCA_964562775.1 uncultured Flavobacteriaceae bacterium
CGATTAAAATCAATGGTTAGCCCTAATTTTTTTAGACTTACTTGCTGGGCTTTAAGGCTTACAATGTAACTTTTTACTTCCCCATTATCAGGATTGTAATTACAGAAAAAATCAAAATCATCTATTTCAAAATCCCCTTCAAACTCCTTGTTTATGCGGTGTAATAGATTAATATTAAATCGCTTTGTTATTCCGTATTTGTCAAAATATGCCTTGTGAATAGTTAAGGGATTTTTCTTGATATCCACACCAAGTAAAAGTCCATCTCCTTTTTTCATGTTTTCGTTAAACAATTGCAATAGATTAATAGCATCTTCTTTTACATAATTTCCAATATTGCCTCCTAAAAACAACAATAAACTCGGAATATCGGTTTCTACATTCTCTTTAGACAGAATTTCAAAGTAATCTCCAACCCGAGGATGAATAGAGAGTTTTGGTAATTTTTCGGATAAAGCAGCGGTTAACGCATCCATTGCTCCTTGAGATATGTCAATTGGAACATAATAAAATTCAATATCATTGTTTACTAAATATTCTAATAATTTGAACGTTTTAGCCCCATCTCCTGCACCTAATTCAACAATATTAAATGGTTTCTTAAAGTTAAGCGCATCAATAATTTCCTTGGCCTGTACAGATAAAATTTCAAATTCACTATTGGTTAAATAGTAGTCAGGCATATTCATTATTTCCTGAAAAATGCGACTTCCTGCGTCATCGTAAAAATACTTTGACGGTAAATACTTAGATGAAGAAGTCAAGCCAGAAATCACATCTTTCGCAAATGGGTTATTCATTATAATGCTTTAAGTTTTTCTAATGTTGTTGGTATTAATTCGGAAACGGTTGGGTGAGCAACAATAGAATCTCGTATTAATTTATAAGATTGTTTTGCATACATTACGTTTAAAATGCTTGTTATAATCTCATCTCCGCCAGTTCCTAATACGCTAGCACCAATAATTTGTTCCGTATCAGCGTCTACCAAAACGCTCATAAATCCGTAGGTTTCTCCTTTTTCTTTTGCTCTTGAAATATGTTTCATTTCCCTTTTTCCTTCTAAGACTTTAATTCCTTGGTTTAACGCCTGCGCTTTAGTCATACCACAACGACCTAAAGGTGGGTCTACAAATAAACCGTATGTTGTAATTCTATCGGAAATTTTTCTGCTCTTATCACCAAATAAATAATTTTCCACTATTTGATAATCGTTATATGCGGTATGCGTAAATGCGCCCTTTCCATTGCAATCACCTAATGCAAAAATCCCTTCTATATTAGTTTGACAGTGGTCATCTACATTTATAAAACCTCTTGGATTTACAGAAATGGAGGTGTTTTGAACTTTTAAGAGATCTGTATTTGGTTTTCTCCCTATAGCTAATAATAAATGAGACCCAGAAATGTGCGTAGTTTCATTAATGGTTAGAGACACTTTTGAACCATCATAGGAAGGCGTTATTTGTTTTGCATTAAAAACAAATTCAATGTCTTCTGCTTTCAGAAATTCCAGAATTTCTTCACTAACTTCTTTGTCTTCTCTACTTATAAGTCGATCTCCGCGGACTACAACAGTTACCTTACTTCCAAAACGTTTAAAAATTTGAGCAAATTCTAAACCGATATAACTGCCCCCAATAATTATAAGATGTTCAGGTAAACGTTCTAAGTTTAATATGGATGAGCTTGTAAGGTGCGGAATATCTTTGTATTCTTCTGGAACAAACGCTCTGCCACCTACATTAATAAAAATCTGACTGGCGGTTAAAATGGTATCATTTACTTGTATTTTATCGTTGGAAATAAAATGCGCTTCTCCTTCAAAAAAATCAATGTTTTTGCCTTTTGTTAAGGCCTTTGTGATACGCTCAACAGATGTGCTAATTAAAGCATCTTTACGTTCTTTAATCTTAACTAAATTGGCTTTAAAATCACCTTCTAAATCTATTCCAAGATCCTGACTATGCGTTATATCCCACATTCTTCTAGCACTAGCTACATACGTTTTGGTTGGGGTACAACCAACATTTAAACAGGTGCCACCAACTTTTGTTTTTTCTATAAAAGCTACCTTTTTACCCTTAGCCGCCATTGAAAACACTAATGGTGTACCAGCTTGGCCGGAACCTATTATAATAGCGTCGTACGTATTCATAATATCACTTTTCTATTTTTTTACTAATCTAATTCCGGAAAACATCCATTGTAAACTAGAATGAAAAAAGTTTCTATATGTTTTTCTACTATGCCCTTGCGAAGTGGCAACTGAAGCTCCCCTTAAAACCTGTAAATTAAGCATGAACTTTCCGTTATACTCTCCCAAAGCACCATCTGCTGTGGTGAAATTAGGATAAGGCTGATATGCACTTGATGTCCACTCCCAAAGCCTTCCCCATTCAAAATGATCTGCTGCAACTTCCCATTCAAATTCTGTAGGCAACCGCATCCCTTTCCATTGCGCATACGCATAGGCCTCATAATAACTGATATGCATAACAGCTTGGTTAAGGCTAACTTCTTCTAGTTGGTTAAAGTTGTAATGCTTCCAAACGCCATCAACAAAATGCCAATATAACGGTGCTTTTACATTATTTTTTTTAATAAAATCCCATCCTTCTGAGTGCCAAAAATTAAAATTATCGTAACCTCCTGCGTCCATAAATTCTAGATACTCCCCATTAGTTACTAAGGTGTTGGCTATTTCAAAAGAATTTAGAAAAACCTTGTGTACTCCCAACTCATTATCAAAACAAAAGCTATTTTCTTTATGACCTATTTCATAAACACCTTCTTTAAAAGCAATGAATTCTTTTTTACCACTTTCTTCTGAAGGATAAAATTCACTTTTGTACTCGGGAAACAGGGGTTGATGACCAAGAATGTATTTTATGTCATAGACCAATAATTCTTGGTGCTGTTGCTCGTGATTTATACCTATTTCTACTAATTCTAAAACCGCTTTAGAACTGTTTTCATTTAGTAAATCTTCAATATGTTTTGATACATAAGCTCTGTATTCATAGACTTTTTTAACCGTAGGCCGCGTCATTAGTCCACGATCTGTCCTTAGAATGCGAACTCCAGCGTTATTGTAATAGCTATTAAAAAGATAAGCAAAGTCTTTATTGAAAACCTCATAGTCATCCTTGTAATTAACCAGTATAAATTGTTCAAAAAACCATGTTGTATGCGCCAAATGCCACTTTGGCGGCGATACGTCCATAGTAGGCTGTACGGAATAGTCTTCAATTTCTAAGGGATTAGTGATCTGTTCGGTTTTTAGCCGTACTTCTTTAAACTGATTTAAAATATCTTTTTTCAAAATAAAATTTACTGAAATAATTATGTGCGATAAAATGCACGCTTTACTTTATCTTAACTAACAAGCTGTTTGCGGCTTACTTTTTAACTAAGGTTTTTAGTCTATATAGTGAAAGCACTAAAAGAAATATGGCAATAACAACCAACATTATCATTGGTTCTGGCCTTGCAAAAAACTCCATTGTTAATGCGCCAAGCATAGTTCCTGACAGCATAAGATACGCTATTTTTCCTATGCTATCTTTATTGTTAAAGGTGTAAGCAATTAATAATAAAGCAATAAATAGTTCTACAGCTCCCGTAATCATTCTAAAGGTATCTATATCTATAGGAACCAAAGATTCTAATTGCTTAAAGCCCGCTACTGCTTCTTCAACTCCTATGAGTTTTTGAATTGAAAACATAAGCAAAATTATTGCTGCTATTAGATTTCCTGCTTTGTGTAAAATGTTTTTTTGTTTCATGATTAATTAAATTAAGTTTACGTCTGTTATTACTTCTAATAATGCCGGTCCATTATGTTGGTTTAATTTTTTCATTGCTGGAATTAATTCTTCTAATTTTTCAACACGAATCCCTAAAGCTCCACAGTTTTCAGCATATTTAGCAAAGTTTGGATTGGATAACGAAGTTTGCCATACGTCAACTTCTGCAGCGCGTTGTTCTTTTGATATTTTTCCAAGTTCAGAATTGTTTAAGACAATATGTTTAACATTCATATTGTATTTTACAAGGGTATTCATTT
>CAZLUS010000181.1:0-4056 GCA_964562775.1 uncultured Flavobacteriaceae bacterium
TGAGAACCTTCTTCTAATTCATTCTCAGGGATGTATTCTTTAGCTAGAAACTTGTATAAGAATGAACTGGGTAATAAAGTAATTTTTGAAGAAGTAAATAACGATTTAGGCTTAACTTTTTCTGTAGAATGGAGTTCTAGTAACCTTTATGGCTTTGTTAGAAAAAGCACTCTTATAAATCATTCTAAAAAAGAATTAGATATAAACCTTTTAGACGGTTTACAAAATATTATACCCTATGGTGTAGACCCAGATTTGCAACAGTCCTCTAGTAATTTGGTAGATGCCTACAAGAAAAATGAGCTTGTTAAAGAAACAGGTGTTGGTATATATATGCTAAGTGCTATAATAGTAGATAAAGCAGAACCTAGCGAAGCATTAAAAGCAAATACAGTATGGTCTAAAGGGCTAGAAAATCCAAAGTATTTACTCTCTTCATTACAATTAGATAGCTTTAGGTCAGGAGCTGATGTAAGTACAGAAACAGATATAAGAGCAGAGAAAGGAGCATACTTTGTTGTTAAAGCAATAAAGCTAAAAAGTACAGCTAAAAAAGAATGGACAATAGTTGCTAATGTTAATCAAGATGTGTCAGCAGTTATTTCAATTTCAAACGCAATACAGAACACGCCTAATTTATCAGAATTAATTATTAAAGATGTTGCTAAAGGAACTAAAAACCTTATTCAGCTTACCACTGCCGCTGATGGAAAACAACATACAGCGGATAAACCGCGTAATACAAGGCACTATGCTAATGTGTTATTTAATATTATGCGTGGAGGCATCTTTGATGATAACTATACTATTGAAAAAGAAGACTTTCTAAAATATTTAGCAAAAGCAAATAAGACTGTATTTAAAAGTAATAAGAGTTTACTTAATGACCTTCCAGAGCTTTTTAATAAGCAGCAACTTATCCGTATAGCTTCAAAAGTAGAAGATTTTGATTTAAGCAGACTGTGTTTTGAGTATTTGCCATTAAAATTTAGTAGAAGGCACGGAGATCCTAGTAGACCGTGGAATAAATTTTCAATAAATACCCAAAATGAGGTTGATGGCTCTAAAGTTTTAGACTACCAAGGGAACTGGAGGGATATTTTTCAAAACTGGGAGGCATTAGCATTTTCATACCCAGCGTTTATAGAAAATATGATTCATAAGTTCTTAAATGCAACTACGTTCGACGGGTATAACCCCTACAGAGTAACCAAAGATGGCTTCGATTGGGAAACCATAGAACCAGATGACCCGTGGTCTTATATCGGTTATTGGGGTGACCACCAGATAATCTATTTATTAAAGTTTTTAGAATTTGTCGAAAACCATTATCCAAGTGCCCTTAAGAATTATATGGATAAAAACATTTTTGTGTATGCAAATGTGCCCTATAAAATTAAATCGTATAAAGCTTTATTAGATAACGCTAAAGACACAATAGATTTTGATCATAACTTAGATGCAGAAATTAGAAAAAAAAGAGCTGCTATAGGAGCAGATGGAACATTACTCTATAATTCTAAATCAGAAATAGTACGTGTAAATCTTGTAGAAAAATTATTGGCTACTTTACTTGCTAAATGTTCTAATTTTATTCCAGAAGGTGGTATTTGGCTAAATACACAAAGACCAGAATGGAATGATGCAAATAATGCCCTAGTGGGTAATGGGGTGTCTATGGTTACGCTCTATTATTTAAAGCGTTTCATAACATTTTTTAAAGCTACAATAGCTGACCAAGCTCCAGAGAATACTGAAGTATCTGAAGAGTTAAGTGTTTTTTTTAGAAACACCCTATCAACTTTTAGAAAATATACTAGTTTACTTAGTGGTAAAATTTCTGATAAAGACAGAAAATCAATCATGGACGATTTAGGTCTTGCAGGAAGTAATTTTAGAGATGGTATTTATTCTAAAGGGTTCTCGTCTCATAAAACTTCTATTACAAAAGCCGAATTAATTA
Organism: uncultured Flavobacteriaceae bacterium; assembly: GCA_964562775.1. Lineage (GTDB taxonomy): Bacteria > Bacteroidota > Bacteroidia > Flavobacteriales > Flavobacteriaceae > Croceitalea. The sequence goes on from CAZLUS010000181.1 coordinate 1,964, forward strand.
ATTTTTCTGAGGTCTTAGATCAATTTTTAGACCATTCTATTGAAGCAAATAGACGGAAAGATAAATTATATCATGCATATAATATAATGACGCTCAAAAATGATACAGAAGTATCGGTTTCGTATTTAAGTGAAATGCTAGAAGGTCAGGTAGCAGTGCTTAGCTCTGGTTACCTTAATGCAGAAGAAACAGTACAGCTTTTAGACGCACTTAAGGCGAGTGCGCTTTATCGAAAAGACCAGCACAGTTATATTTTATATCCTAATAAAGAACTTCCAAGGTTTTTAGAGAAAAATAATATCCCTAAAGATGCTGTAGATAATTCCCCGTTGCTTGGCAAACTGGTAGAAGATGGTAATACTAGTATTATAGTAAAAGATATTGAGGGTAGTTATCATTTTAATGGTAATTACAATAATCAAAATAGTGTAAAACAAGCGCTAGAAAATTTAGATAAAGAAAAGTACGCAGCTTTAATTAATAAAGATGCAAATAATGTATTAAACATTTTTGAAGAAGTATTTAATCATAAAGCTTTTACAGGTAGATCAGGAACTTTTTATGGATACGAAGGACTAGGGTCTATTTATTGGCATATGGTATCTAAATTAGTACTTGCAGTTCAAGAGTCTACTTTAAAAGCTATTGAAGCAAATGCGAAAGAAACTGTAATCAATCGACTTATAAAACATTACCACGAGATTAATGATGGAATAGGCGTTCACAAGTCGCCAGAGGTATATGGTGCCTTCCCTACAGACCCATATTCTCATACTCCAGGTGGTAAAGGCGCTCAACAGCCAGGTATGACAGGACAAGTTAAAGAAGATATCATTAGCAGGTTTGGAGAATTAGGTGTCACAGTAAAAAACGCAAGTATATCTTTTGCTCCCGCACTATTAAAGAAAAGTGAATTTATAACAGAACCATCAGTTTTTGAATATAACGGATTTGATAATAAAATAAAGAAAATAGCACTAGAGGAGTTATCGCTTGCCTTTACATATTGCCAAACACCTATAATCTATAAACTTTCAGATAAAGAAGGGATTACCATTTATACTAAGGATAAGCTTATAGATATTGATGGGTTTTCTCTAGATAAAACTATTAGTAAAATGCTTTTTGATAGGACAAATGAAGTTGAGTATATACAAGTAAATTTTAATGAAAAAAGGTTAAGAATATAATATGCAAAAGCTCATTTATTTTTTGCTGATATTAATCATTATACTTAGTTGTTCAAAGAATAAAAAAATAGAATATGGAGTTTAAAAAATTAAACACTTTTTTTATAAGTATTAAAACCTATGTAATAATCCTTATTGCTGTTTTAGTAATGACAAATTGTGCTAAAAAAGAAGATTTAGCGCTTATGGTTTACGAAACTTCTGCCCAAGGTAATAAAATGCAATTGGTAGAAGCCTTACCTAAAGCTACTAGCGAAAACCTAGTTAGAATACTACCAGAAAAAAAATTTCAAACCATAACTGGTTTTGGAGGTTCTTTTACAGAAGCATCAGCATCCTTATTAAATAGACTAGGAAAAGAAAATAGAGCAAAAGTACTAGAAGCTTACTTTGGAGAAAGTGGTGCGAGATATTCGCTAACTAGAACACATATGAATTCTTGTGATTTTTCCCTATCTAATTATTCTTATGCTCCTGTAGAAGGAGATGTGGATTTAGAACATTTTTCGGTACAAGAAGATATGGATGATATTATTCCAATGATTAAAGAAGCACAAGAAATTTCTAAAGAAGGTTTTAAAATTATAGCTTCACCATGGACAGCCCCTAAATGGATGAAAGACAATAACGACTACCGCGGAGGTAAACTTTTACCAAAGTATAATGATACATGGGCTTTGTTCTTTTCAAAATATTTAAAAGCATATACATCTAAAGGCATAGCTATATGGGGTATTACTGTAGAAAATGAACCTTTAGGGAACGATAACAATTGGGATAGTATGCATTTTACAGCAGAAGAGATGACTTCTTTTGTTCAAAATCATTTAGGTCCTAAACTTGAAGCTAATGGACACGACGTTAAAATTTTAGGTTACGATCAAAACCGAGATCATTTAAAAG
>CAZLUS010000182.1:0-4051 GCA_964562775.1 uncultured Flavobacteriaceae bacterium
TTTTTCATGCAATTAATACGTTTGGCAATCCTTTTTTTAATAAAAACTGGGAAGAGCAACAAATAAAAAAAATTATTGAAAAGGATAGAAAAGAGGCTGATAAGTACCGCTAACACTTTATTTTTAATACGTAAACACATTTTTAGGTAGGCATGAAAGTAATTATTATAGAAGACGAAAAACCAGCTGCAAGACGATTAGGAAGATTGTTGGCTGAACTAAATGTTAATGTGTCTACAATGTTGCATTCTGTTGAGGAAGCAATAAATTGGTTTCAAAATAACGAACATCCAGATTTAATTTTTTTAGATATTCAACTTTCAGATGGACTTTCGTTTGAGATTTTTGATGTTATTGAAGTTAAAAGTGCTATCATTTTTACCACTGCATTTGATGAATATGCCTTGCAAGCTTTCAAGCTTAATAGCATTGATTATTTGTTAAAACCTATTGACGATGAAGACCTAGAAAAAGCAGTTAAAAAATATCAAGATTTTAAGCCTAAAAAAGAACATATTTCTGTCGATTTTGAAGACATAAAAAAATTGCTAATTAACCCTTTAGAGAGAGAATATAAAAAACGATTTACAGCTAGGGTAGGGCAGCATATAAAAATTATAAATACCGATGAGGTAGAATGTTTTTATAGTCAAGACAAAGGTACTTTTGCGGCAACTATTGATGGTAGAAATTATGTGTTAGATACTACTTTAGAAAATTTAGAAGAAGAACTTTCGCCAAAAAAATTCTTTAGAGTTAGTAGAAAATTTTATGTAAACATTAATCATATAAATGATATCATTTCTTACACTAATTCTAGACTTAAAATCAAACTAAATCATTATAATGAGCAAGAAATTATAGTGAGTAGGGAACGTGTAAAAAGTTTTAAGCTTTGGTTGGAGTAAATATATGTAAAAATCTGAATTACAATTTTTTAATTACAACAATAGATTTTTCTTATACCTCTGTTTTTTGTTAAAAATAGTTGTTTTTATTCAACTCTGTTATCATCAAACGCAGAGGGTAATAATTTAGGAACTAATTTAATAAAAATAGACAATAAAACGGCACCTCCAGGCAACATAAATATGGCTAAGGATGGTATGGTTTTAAAAATATCTAACAATTGTAATTGTACTTTTTTTCGTTCTTCTCCATTTAATTCCTTTGTTGTAGATTTTGTTAAAAGCAAAACTAATTCTTTACTTTCTGATAATTCTTTTTGAAGTCTTTTACTATTTCTAAGAATTATTTTACTCACATTTTTTGTCATTCCGTCATAAAATTTGGAAGCCAAATTGAGGTCTTTTAAGTAGGGTATTTTTTCTTTATTTTTTTCAAAGAAAACGGATACATTTTTAAGTGCTTTTTTGATATTATTTTCGTCATGATTTAAGTCCTTTCCAAGGCCGAAAATAAAGTCTGATTCTGTGTAGTCTAAAGAGAAATCTTCCCAAACTGTTAAGCAGGCAATATCTATAAGGTACTTTTTCTCACAATAGGTAAAATTAGATTGCAGCATATCTAAATAACTACCATCAAAATTTGTAGTATTATGGTCTACATAAGTTAGCGAAGAGGCTAAAATCTGTATTAGTTTGGTATCTGCTTTGCTAATATCTTTAGAATTTAAAGCCTGGTGGGCAATATTTATTGTTACATATTCTAAGAGTTGAGCATGTTTTTTTAAATTATTCTTGTTAATTAAGTATGTTCTAAATAATAGCACATCTATAAAAAGTAACGAATTGGTTAGGCTATTACCAAAGGTTCTATTAAATATATTACCACTTAAATAAATTCTAGAATCTATTAGTTTTTCTAACTGTGCGTCTGTCTTTTTGCCAGTAAGTATTTTATTTAAAAAAGATATATTGCCTAAATCTAGAGTGTTGTAGTAGCCAAATACACTATCAATAAATGACTCAAAGCTAGTATTGCCTGTATCAAACCTGTAAGCGTAGTAAAGGGCTAGTAATAAATTTATTTTTGCGACTTCGTCTTCAGATAATTTATGCTCAGTGTCTATAAATTGTGGCACTTTAAGATGTATACCATATATAAAACCATTTATTAGCAGGTCATCATAGAGCACATCAAAATCTGCATAAGCATTGTAATACTCACTACAGAGAGAGCCAAATTTAGAAATCCATCCCGAAGCTGAAGGGTTCATAGGCTAGGTTAATTGTACATCAAAGAAAATGAAAATAAAAAACTTTACTTCTATTATTAAGTTAAGGTTTTTATAAGTTAACGATAACATGTATCAAATGTTTTAATGTAAAAATTTTAAGTTCTGCACGCATAAATTAGTAAAGAACTTTTAAGTCTAAATATTGAAAGGATTTGTTATCTAATCGACTTAAGATGTCATACTATGTAACTTTTGTATCGCATATAGCATAGAAGTTTTATAAATTGCCATAGCGTATGTAATTTAACCGTATGAGAAAAGGATTTCTTATTATACTGGCTCTGTTTTTTGGTTTATATAGCAGTATGCTTAGTGGTCAAGATAGTATACCTACGGTTAAAAAGGATTCTATTAAAAACCTAACGCTTAATAAATTTCCTGTAGCATTTTTATTGCCTGGCACTGGCTTTGGTTTTGGAGCTCTTGGTCTTGCAACGTATAGATTTAAAGGTGAAACAATTGAAAGTAGGCCTTCATCTACACAATTTAGTGTTAGTTACACCACTAAAAATCAACTTTTAATTTTTGCACCATACGAATTGTATTGGGATGATGAGAAATGGCGTTTAGTTGGTGAATTAGGTTTTTTTAAATTTTCATATAATTTCTATGGTGTTGGTATTGATTCTAGAGAAGAAGACCTAGATATATATGATGTTACTTTTCCTAGATTTAAGGTTTCTGCTTTACGAGAAATTGCACCTAATATCTCTGTAGGCTTGGGCTATCAATTAGATATATACTATAATTTAAGTTTTACAGAGGGTGAAATTTTAGATACTTCAGATGTTATAGGAAAAGATGATGGAGGTAACGTTTCTAATATTGGTTTTCAGGCTTTTTATGATAGTCGCGATAATATTTTTTTGCCCACAAAAGGTTTTTTTATTCAAGCAAGCGCCTTTACATCAACCGAATTTTTAGGGTCTTCTTTTACATATTCTAAGTTTAGTCTAGATAGTAGATATTACCAGAAAATTAAAGGAAAGCACACCTTAGCTTCTAATCTATTTATTGCGAATAATGGTGATGGGGCGCCTTTTTTTGATTTAAATTGGTTAGGCAATAATAGAACACGAGGCTTTGATGACAGGCGTTTTTTAGATAATGCTGAACTTAGTTTCGCTACAGAATATCGTTTTCCTATTAAAGGTAAAATTGGTGGAATTGCATTTGGATCAACAGGCACAGTAGCAGGTGACTTTTCTAGTTTATTTAGTTCTAGATATAGAAATGCCGGAGGTTTAGGTTTACGATATCTTATAAATGAAAAAGACGGTATTAGATTGCGTGCAGATTATGGTGTTTCTTCTGAAGGTGGAATTCTTTACCTCACTATACGTGAAGCCTTCTAAGAAACTTATTTGCTTTTCTGGTTGATAGTCTTTATTAGAATATTTTTAAGCTAGCTTTTTTTGCTTGTGTTTTTTATTAAACCAACTCCCGAAAAGAAGAATAGCGCACCTAGAACACCATAAATTACCATAGCTCTAGTGTTTTCACTATTATTCCCATATAATATTGCGGTGTATATTAAACCACCTATACCTGTTACGGTAAGTACAGCTCCAAAAATCTTTTTTATATCCATGAGAGCAAAATACTAAAAAAATTAATTAACAGCCATCATAGCAATTAAACTTTTTAAATTAATCACCGTTGCAAACTCTTCATTTAAACTGGCGAGTGCCGTCTGGTGTATAAGTTCTGCATCATACTTTTCTCCGTTTAAACCTATTCTATCAAAGGTTGCAGTTGCATCAGAAATTAAAAAGGTTTTAAAATTTAAATTACCAGCCATACGCGTTGTAGTAGAAATACAATGATTAGTGGTTAAACCAGCTATAACTA
>CAZLUS010000183.1:0-4042 GCA_964562775.1 uncultured Flavobacteriaceae bacterium
CAATAGGACAATTATCCAGTATATAACCTTAGTTGGTTTCATTACTTATTTTGCTTTTTTCTATGTCTTCCATCACATTAATAACCGAGTTAATTTTCGGGTTATTAATTTCGTATATAGTATCGTTTGAATAGTTTACTGTTATTTTATTTACTTTTTGAGTTGTCCCTAAACCAAAATGCAGTAATGCGGTTTGATCACTTGCTAAGCCTTCACCTGTTACAAGCCATTCTGTTAGTGTTCCTTCTGGAGTTACAACGGTTACTTTTGCTCCTTGAGCATTTACTGACTCTCCTATATCTACTTGAAGGTAATTATTAGCCCCTCCTTTATTTATATATGCCAATGACGGTGAATCAATATTTACCCATATCATATCTAAATATCCGTCTTGGTTAAAGTCGCTTACTAAAGAGGTAATAGCAAAATGCGGATTAACAACACCGCTTTTTTCTTCGGTAGGTGCAAAAGTTCCATCTTCTTTTTGAACTAAAAATCTACTTTTTAGTCTAAACAACTTATTAGGTGCTAAATCCACGTAATTTTCGGCTACCATTAAATCTTGTAGCCCATCATTATTCATGTCTGCAAATGTGCAACCCCATGAAAATTCATAATCTGCTATTTTAGTTTCATCAGCAGTATCTGTAAATTTAAAATCCCCATCGTTTCTAAATAAAATCCATTTTTCATTAAACAATGATGCATCTTTAATGTCTCCTTTTGCTAATGCTCGTGGTAATGTACTTCCGGTATTAGAAAACATAAAATCTACTAAACCATCATTATTATAGTCACCAACTGCTAAGCCCATTGGGTACGCGAATTTTTTGGTTAGCGGATTTGGCTTCATGGTATACGTTAAGTCACCATTATTTTTATAGGTACGTGCTTCTCCAGTATCATGAACAACGACTAAATCTAACCAAGAGTCATTATCTATATCTACTAGTACACCTTGAAATGTATTGTGTATATAGTCTAAACCAGCGGCTTTTGTAATACTAATAAAAGTATCATCTCCGTTATTAAGTAATAATTCACTTGTAGAACCATAAGTATAGTCTTCAAAAATAGTTTGCCCCTCCATTAGTTCTTTTTTAATATAGGTAGCTAAGAAAATATCTAAATCTCCATCTTTATCTATATCACCTACAGTAATTCCCGCAGGATTAGATTTCTCATTAAGAGGTGTATCAATAATTTTTTCTGTGAACTTTCCGTTCGTATTGTAGTAGATACGTAGGCCATCTTCTCTACCTAAAATAATATCTGCAAAACCATTATTATCAAAATCTGCAGAAACTATTCCTACTGTTGTGGTAGTATTGCCTTTTCTAGGCAGGCTTACTTCTGAAGAAATATCAACGAATTTATTATCTCTATATGCATAAATAGCATCTTCTTGGTCCAACCCACCACCAAAAAAGACTTCATCTATATTATCATTATTAATATCGATTAGCGCTGCAGGTGCTATTGGAAGTGATTTTTGATTATTGTATTCGTGCTCAAAATTAAGTTCAATTTCTTCAAATAAAGGAATTTTTTCATCAGCTATAGTGATGTCATATTTTTCTGAACTAGCATCATTCCAAAAAAACCAAACGACTAAGGCTATTAAACCAACTACTATTAATCCTAGGGTAATGAAGGTTTTTTTAAATAAGCTTAATAAGTTTCGTGTATTTTTACTTAACATTATTGTTAGTTTTTAGTTAATCTATTTAGTTGGTATAATGATAATATAAAAAGAATAAAGTGAGTAACATTCATTAAAATAGGTAACATGTGTTTTCCTATAGACGGAATTAGCCTCCCTAAAACAACCAATAAAATAAGTATAACAATTGGGCTAAAAATAGCCATCCACTTCTTATAATAGGTACCTCCCTTTAGTATTGCGATAATAAACACAATAGATAATAACGCGATGATAATTCTTAGCGCTTTTACTAGAATTTCTAGATGGTCCGTATAGTGCGTAAGTAATGTTTGATATGCTTCTGGGTTCATCACTTCTTTTAAATGCACAATATTACCTATTGAAGATCGAGAACCAATCCATATGCCTCCAACTGCGAAAGCGACAAAACCAATAGCTAGTACCATTCTCGCAAAAGTTTCATTGCCTGATTTCAACATTTGATATATATGAAGATACCCTGCAAAATAAAAAGGTAATCCAATAACAGCAAGAAAGTGTCCTGTTGTCATACTATCTAGGCTAACAAACCCAAGAAATTCATAATTTTCTGCATAATCTAAAATATTAGCAGAATAGTGTAATAAGTATTCCCCAAAACCCACTAGTATTGAGCCAATCAATCCTAAATATCCAAGTACTTTAATGGTTGTATTTGAGTTCATGCAATTGGTTTGGGTTCTTTAATAAATAATTTTAATAGTTCTTTCAATAAAAAATAAAACAATATGGCGGCAGGTATTGTTGTAATCGCCCAACCTGCAAAACCACAAAGCAACTCAAACGAAAGTGCCTCTATGGTATTCCAAAAACTAATATCATAACTTGCCTTAATAGCTTCAAAAGTTAATAAGGTATGCTCTACTCCAAAAATTGCCCCTCCAATATTAATATAAGGTATAAACAAAATTGCTTTTATTGGTTCTGCAATATAACTCAATGCAATCATTATTGGTAAATTCAATTTAAATTTAATAGCAAGTGCCGCAAGTATAATTGTAGAAATACCAAAAATAGGGAACAGTGAAACAACAATAGATACTGTGATACTTAAAGCAAGTTGCTTAGCTGTTAAGCCTTGTTTAAAAAGCTCCTTGAATTTATCCCAATATTTATTAAGAAAACCCATACTATTTTAGTATTGAAATATGTTTTGAATCATAATCAATCTTCTTTTCTTTACGCAATGTACTTAAAACATTATTAACCGTTTGACGCGAGGTATTTGTTAGGTTAGCAATATCTTTATGAGATAATAAACTTTTAGCTTTTACCCTATTTTCTATACCAATACCAAATTCTTCAATAAATGACCTAACAAATTCTTCTATTCTTGTTTTGCTGTCCTTGTACAAAAGGTCTTCCAATCTATTTTCTAATTTTTGAATCCGTAATCCATAGATTTTTAGAACCCCATTTTTTAAGGATTCATGTTTTTCCATAAGCTCCTCCATCATATCAGATTCTATATAGCAGATGATTGAATCTTCAAGTGTGAGAGCTACTTCTTTTGATGCAGACTCTTCATCATAAAGGGAAAGTTCCCCAAAAATATTCCCTTTTTGTACAATGTATTTAGTTCTATCGTTTTTAGGGTCTATAATTTTAACCACCCCTTTTTTTAGAAAAAAAACGCATTTCTTGTCTCGAGCACCAATTTCTATCGTCTTGCCCTTGTTAAAATGTTCCATCTCCAACAAATCACACATTTCTAGTATTTTAGGCTTATTTAATTTTTTAAAAAGATCAAAGCCTTCTAAAAACCAATATTTAGTCAATGTTTTCAAGTTGTTTTAATTTCAAATTAAATATAAATATAACAATAATCTCTATTTGACTTTAACAAAGAATTCTACAGAGTTACCCTGTACGACACTTAGAAGTTTTTGTTCTGTAATTGTAAAAAATATGAGCTAAAAAATTAAATAAATGAAAGTTTTTTCTTACATTATATTTAAACGATAATATTAAAATTATATTATGAAGGATATTTCAAAAGGAGAACTCCAAAAAAATGTTCTTTTTGTTAAAAAGAACATTTTTTGTTATGTTTAATCTACTACAATAGGCGAATTCGTTCTCCCTAAAGTTTAATTATTGCTTAAAATGAATAGTAAGAAATTTACCCTATAAAGTGATTTATTTTAAGGCTGTTCTATAAAGATGATTTACTATTAAGTAAACAAACTCAATTATAAAATAACAAACCTTTAATACAACATACTAAAAAATATGATGTATTAGAGGTTTTTTTAATTCTAATAAGCCAATTATTCTAAACAGCTTATCTTTTTAATGTAAAGTGTCCGCTTGCTTCTCTACCATCTACCAATTTTG
>CAZLUS010000184.1:0-4032 GCA_964562775.1 uncultured Flavobacteriaceae bacterium
CTTCCTAAATCATCTACTTCAGCAAAATTAAAATCTTCTTTTTCTGCTAATTCTAATATAACAGCTCCTTGTTTAGCATCTAAAAACTCTCCACGTTCATTTAATAATTTTAAAGCATTCCATTGTTTAGGATTGTGACTAGCGGTTAAAATAATACCACCATCAGCTTTTTCTAAGGGTACTGCGATTTCAACCGTAGGTGTGGTAGACAAATCTAAATCGACTACATCTATCCCTAAACCCACAAGTGTAGAAACCACAAGGTTTTGTACCATTGCTCCAGATAAACGAGCGTCACGACCAATAACAACTTTTAATTTGTCTTTACCGGCATAACTTTTTAACCAAGTACCATAAGAGGCTGCAAATTTAACAGCGTCTATTGGGGTTAGATTATCTCCCGTACTGCCACCTATAGTACCACGTATTCCCGAAATAGATTTTATTAATGTCATAATGTTTAAAAAGTTTTTTGCAAATATATATTGATGTTGGCTATTACATGCTGCTTATTTGTAATTTCAACGCATGAATTTTTTAGCACATATTTACCTCTCTTTTGACAATCCAGAAATTACCATTGGTAATTTTATAGCAGATCATATTAGAGCGAATAAGTATCAGCATCTACCTAATACCGTTCAAAAGGGTATTTTATTGCATAGGGAGATTGATACTTTTACAGACTCACATGCTATCCCCAAGAAAAGTAGCAAGCGTTTGCATAAAAATTACAGTCATTACAGCAGGGTTATTGTAGATATTTATTACGATCATTTTTTAGCTAAAAATTGGTCTATTTATTCTGAGATCCCTTTAGAAGTATATGTGAGTAATTTTTACGATTTATTAGAAGACAATTTTAAAATTTTGCCTTTGAGCACCCAACGAATGATGCCCTATATGATTACGGATAACTGGTTATATAGTTATGCTAACCTAAAAGGGATATCAAAAGTATTAGACGGTATGAATAGAAGAACAAAAAATAAATCTAAAATGAATTTTGCGATTCTAGATTTAGAAGAGCATTACAGTGAATTTGAAAATGAATTCACTACTTTTTTTGAAGAATTGATTACCTTTTCAAAACAAAAATATAATTCCCTATGCAAAGAATAATTTTTTTATTGCCACTTATAGTCTTTCTAAATTGTAAACAAAACCCTGCTCGACCTACTGGTGAAGTAGCGGAAAAAGCAATGGTTGTATCTGCACGAGAAGAAGCCAGTAAAATAGGAGTAGAAATAATGAAAAAAGGCGGAAATGCCTTTGATGCAATGGTTGCCACAGAAATGGCTTTGGCAGTAACCTATCCTTTTGCTGGTAATTTAGGCGGTGGAGGTTTTATGGTTTATCGTAAAGCAGATGGTGATGTTGGTGCTTTAGACTATCGCGAAAAAGCTCCACTATCTGCCCATAAAGACATGTATTTAGACTCATTAGGTAATGTAATCCCCAATATGAGTACTGTTGGAGCTACGGCCGTAGGAGTGCCGGGTACTGTAGCAGGTATTTTAGAAGTGCATATTAAACACGGTACACTACCACTACCAGAAATATTAGAACCTGTAATTGCCTTAGCAAAAAGGGGTGTTGTAGTTACTGAAAATCAAGCAAAACGATTAGAAAATTATAAAGAACAGTTTATTAAAGTAAATAACGACAGCACCAAATTTGCACAAAATTTTCAAGCTGGAGATACAATCAAATACCCAGAACTCGCCATAACACTTACTAAAATTATGAATGAAGGCCATAATGGTTTTTATAAAGGCGAAGTAGCACAAAAATTAGCTGCTTTTATTCAAAAAAATGGCGGGTATATAACAGAAGAAGATTTAGAAAAATACGAAGCAAAATGGCGCTACCCCGTAAGTTTTAATTATAAAGACTTAAAAATTATATCTATGAGTCCCCCAAGTAGCGGAGGTGTAACTATGAATCAGATTTTTAAAATGATAGAACCCTATGACCTTGCTAAATATGGCCATAATTCAGAAAAAACAATTCAGGTATTTACAGAAGCAGCGCGTAGAGCTTATGCAGACCGAAACTACTTTTTAGGCGACCCTGATTTTGTTGACATTCCCTTAGATGTAATTCTAGCCAAAGACTATCTAAATAATCGCATGGCAAATTTTTCGTTGGACAAGGCTACTTTATCTTCTGATGTCAGCCATGGTGAAGTAGAAATAGTAGAAAGCATGCAAACTACCCACTACTCTATTGTAGACGCACAAGGCAATGCCGTTTCTGTAACTACGACCTTAAATGGGGCTTATGGTTCTAAATTGTATTCAGAAGAATTAGGCTTCTTTTTAAATAATGAAATGGACGATTTTAGTGCAAAACCTGGCATCCCTAATATGTTTGGACTAATAGGGGCAGAAGCCAATAGTATTGCCGCAGAAAAACGTATGCTGAGCAGCATGACACCTACTATTGTAGAAAAAGAGGGTAAGCTTTGGATGGTCGTTGGAACTCCAGGCGGATCAACAATTATAACAGCTGTAGCGCAGACAATTTTAAATGCTTATGAGTTTAATTTAAGCATGCAAGAAGCTGTAAACGCACCACGATTTCATCACCAGTGGTTACCCGATATGCTTATTTTTGAACCTAGTGGATTTTCAGACGAATTAAAATCAGCATTAAAACAAAAAGGCTATTTTATTAATGAAGAACGCACTCCAATTATTGGCAAGGTTGATGCCATACGCGTATTAGAAAATGGCAAACTAGAAGGTGGTGCAGATAAACGAGGAGACGATAAAGCAGTAGGTTTCTAATGAAAAAGTACGATATAGTCCTTCTTACCGATTACAGGTATATCGCTCCTACGAGTACCAACCAATACATAGAAAACATTTTATTTGAAGATAAATTGGTCTATGATGCCTTGCTGAAGTTTAATCTAAATGTTGTTAGAAAATCTTGGGACGATGCAAATTTTGATTGGTCAACTACAAAATATGCATTATTTAGAGCCACATGGGATTATTTTGAGCGCTATGAGGAGTTTGCATTCTGGTTTAAAACAGCAAGTAAGCAAACAACATTCATTAATTCGAAAAACTTATTAGACTGGAATATAGACAAACATTATTTACAAGATTTAAACAAAAAAGGAATTAACATTCCCAATACACTATTTATAGAAGCTAATACCAAAACAACACTTATAAATTCTTTAAAAAAGGCAAAAAACTCGCTTGGTTTTAAAGGGCTTGACTTTGTGCTAAAGCCATGTATAGCAGGTGGTGCTAGGCATACTTACAAGTTTAATGAAAATGAATGTGACAAATATGAAAGCATTTTTAAAACACTAATAGCTAAAGAAGCGATGATGCTTCAAGAGTTTCAAAAAAACGTTGTCAGTGAAGGTGAAATTTCTATGATGGTCTTTAATGGAGAATTCACACATGCCGTTTTAAAGATTGCAAAACCTGGTGACTTTAGGGTACAAGATGATTATGGAGGCACCGTACATAAATACAAGCCTTCTAAAGAACAGATAGATTTTGCTTTAGCTACGGTTAATGCTGCTCCCGAGCTCCCAATTTATGGGCGTGTTGATATATTTAGAGATAACCAAAAAAAATGGGCTTTAGCAGAATTAGAAATTTTTGAACCCGAATTATGGTTTCGGTTTTACCCAGAAGCTGCAAAGGTATTAGCAAAAAATATTCATGAACGCTTATTTTAATGATAAAACGTGTTTTAAAAATAACTGGATTTGCTTTAGGAATTGTTGTGCTTGCGTTTTTACTATTCGGATGGCTTATTAATGAGCCGCTACCTAATGGAAAAACAGGAACAGAAGCAGATGCCTTGGCAACTAAAATGCTTACAGCATTAAACCACAAAAAATATGAAGAGACACGCTTTTTAGAATGGTCTTTTAAAAATAATACGAATCATTATAAATGGGATAAAACTAATAATAGTGTAGTTGTAAAATGGGACGATATTAAAGTAGAATTAAAGCTAAAAGATATACAAAAAAGTACAGTATATAAATCTAAACAA
>CAZLUS010000185.1:0-3984 GCA_964562775.1 uncultured Flavobacteriaceae bacterium
TATTTTGGTAAAGATGTTTTTAATGTAAACGATAATTTCTTAAATGACTATGGAAATACTGTAGGTAATTTTAGATGGAATCATCTCTTTTCCGATAAGCTGTTTTCCAATTTATCGCTCATATACTCTAATTATTTTTACGGTTTAGAATTAGATTTTGTTGGATTTGATTGGGATTCTGGAATTGAAAACTATAATATAAAATACGATTTAAAACATTACATAAACGATAGACTCCAAATAAACTATGGCTTAAATAATATTTATTATGTTTTTAATCCAGGTAATATAGTACCTAATAGTCCAGAATCTGGAATTGTTGCAGAACAGCTCACAAAACAATTTGCCAATGAAGCCGCTGTATATGTAGATGTTGAGCAAAAACTAAGTGAAAAATTAAGTGTAAATTATGGTTTACGTATTAGCAATTTCAATAGGCTAGGTCAAGACGAGTTATTCATTTACGAAAATAATCAAGCTGTAAATTTTGACCCCTTTCAATTAGTTTATACAGAAGCTACGCCTATAGATACCATAAGCCCTGGCAGAGGAACAAGTATAGCTACATTTACAAACTTAGAGCCTAGAGCATCAATTGCATACACTTTAAATGAAAAAAATTCAATAAAAGCGAGTTATAACAGACTAGCACAATACATACACCTGCTTTCTAATACGAGCTCCCCTACTCCTTTAGATGTATGGGCGCCTAGTGGTCCATTTATTGAACCTCAGCTGCTTGATCAGTATGCTATTGGATATTTTAAAAATATCAATAAAGGCGAATATTCATTAGAAATAGAAAGCTTTTACAAGGATATTCAAAACAGAATAGATTATATAGATGGAGCAGATTTAATAGCTAATAATGCAATTGAACAGGTTATCCTCAATGGAGAAGCTAGAGCCTATGGTTTAGAGTTTTTATTGCGTAAAAACGAAGGTAAGTTTCAAGGGTGGCTAGCCTATACATTATCAAAATCTGAACAACGAACTCCGGGAAGACCAACCATAACCGATAATGGAATATTAAACATAGAAACAGGTATAAATTTTGGAGAATGGTATAACACCCCTTTTGACAAAACACATGACATAACCCTTTATGGTAATTTTACTATAAATGATAAATGGAGTGTCAATTCTAACTTTTTATACCAAACAGGACAACCTACAAATTTTCCTGTTGGACAATTTGAGTTTGAAGGTTTAGTAGTTCCTTTTTTTGGTTTAAGAAATCAAAACAGACTACCAGACTTTCATAGATTGGATCTGGCAGCAACATTAAATCCAAAAAAGAACAGAAAAAGAAACTTTCAATCCGAGTGGGTTTTTAGTGTTTATAACGTGTATAATAGAAGGAATGCAGCTTCAATTAATTTTGGTCAGAATGAAGATACTGGAGTAAACGAAGCAGTTAGAACTGCTATATTTGGTATAGTTCCTTCAATTACTTATAATTTTAAATTCTAATTATGAAAAAGATACCATACTATATAATTCTCTTTTTCTCCTTAATTTCTTGTGAGGATGTAATAGATGTGGATTTACCAGAAACAGAATCTAGATTAGTGGTAAATGCCGTATTAAGGGTTGATGTATCTCAAGAATTTGTTCCTATTGAAATACAAGTTGCTGAAACCTCAAGCTTTTTTGAACAGAATGAGCCTACCCAATTAACTAGTGCTACTATACTTTATGGTGTTCCTTCAGAAAATGATCCAACTCTTTTCGAAGAAGAATTTAGTTCTTCACTTACTGAATCTGCACCCGGTAGTGGAATTTATATTCCTGACCCTACTTTTGATACCGATCAGCGTATAAGAACAGCTTCCCTTGAACCGGGGATGGTTTTTAATTTAATTATAGAACATAATGATGAAAGTTTTTTTGCATCAACTACTTACGTTACAGCACCTCCTATAGACAATGTGGAGCAAGGAACAGCAATATTGTTTAGTGATGATGATACCGAAGTTCTTGTAACTTTCACAGACATTCCTGGTGTTGAAAATCACTATATTTTTGATTTTGATTTTAATGAATTCTTAGTTTTAGATGATCAATTTATTGATGGACAGCAATTTGAGTTTTCGTATTTCTATGACCAAAATCTTGTAGCGGGTGATTTTGTTGAAATTAGTATTCTAGGAGCAGACTTAGAATTTTTCAATTACATGAATTTAATCATAGAACAAACAGAAAGCAATGGTGGTGTTTTTCAAACACCTGTAGCAACTGTACGTGGAAATATATTTAATACTACTGGTATTGACAATGAAGAGGTCTTTGATAATAGTGCTAGACAGCAGTCATTTCCATTAGGGTATTTTGCTGTAGTACAAGAATTTAAAGATTTTATTATAATTGAATAGCAAAACAGTATTTTCTATTAATAAAGACAATGTATCCTAACTACATTAACTAGATGAAAACTGATAAAGAATTATTAGTAAAAGGTCTAAAATCCTTTGCGTATACTGCGGTTACTATGTTCGTAGCACCAATAGTATTGTACCAAGCATTTAAGAATACAGACAAACCTCTATTTATACCTGTTTTAATTGTAGGTGTAATTTTAGCAATTTTAGCAGTTTACCTGGGCTTTAGGGCTGTAAATATTATTATGGATGCTGTTTTTGGCAAGAAAGACTAATTGTTCGGTTTTGCCTCTTTGTTTTTCCATTTATTACTAAGACTTGCATAATCGTAATCCAAGACCGATTTTTGCCGTTCCAATTTATCATAAGCAAAGGCGCGTTGCAAAATATCTTCTATTAAATAATCTTCGTGTACTAGTTCTGGTTTAAACTCTTCTTTTAAACTTATTTTAAATGCTTTAGCTGTAGTATTATACCAAAAAGCACGCCAACCGCTACGTAATTCTTTTACCAAATCAAAAGCGGTGGTTCCTGTTTGTCTATGAATAAGTTTTACGAGTATCTGTCCTTCTGTTCGTGTTAGCTTTTTGAGCTCTGCAGAGAATTCACCTTCAATATACTTTTGTACTTTTTTAGTATATCGCTTCTGATGTTTCTTTTTCTTGATTTGTGTGAGACTATCGTTTAACTCTACCAAACGTTCAGAAGCTAGCTTAGCATAGGGATATACCTTTATTGTTTTTCGTCTTAAAATATAATACCTAAGCTTCTCTTTTTTACTATCAAATTTTAACCTTCCAAAAATATAAACTTCATCTAATGGAATAGAACTTAGTAACGTAGAGTCTCCTTTAAAACGCACATAATAATCGGTAGTATCTATTGCTTCTTCCTCTTGTGAATAACCAGAGAATATGTTTAGTAAGATTAAAAATGCTGTGATGTAACGTAACATGGCACTCAAAGTTCAAAAACCTTACCAAAAGTAACGATTAAGTAATTCTTATATTATTAATTAAAAGTGAATATTACTATGTTTGTAACCTAAAAACATATTAATGAGCTCTAAGAAAATTATCACCGCTAAGTCTCTAAAGTTTTTTGAAAAATACCTTAACAACCCATCTCCAACTGGTTATGAATGGGAAGGTCAAAAAATTTGGATGGATTACCTAAAACCTTATGTAGATGAATTTATAACAGATACCTACGGTACAGCAGTAGCTGTCATCAATCCTAAGGCAAAATATAAAGTAGTTATAGAGGGTCATTCTGATGAGATTTCTTGGTACGTAAATTACATTACAGATAATGGTCTTTTACATGTTATAAGAAATGGCGGAAGCGATCACCAAATAGCCCCTTCTAAATGGGTTAATATACATACTAAAAAAGGCATTGTTAAGGGTGTTTTTGGTTGGCCTGCTATACATACACGTAGAGGTGGTAAAGAAACACCGCCTAGAATAGATAATATTACAATAGACGTTGGTGCTAAAGATAAAAAGGAGGTTGAGAAAATGGGGGTGCATGTTGGTTGTGTTATTACCTACCCAGATGAATTTCATATCTTAAATAAAGATAAGTATGTATGCAGAGCATT
>CAZLUS010000186.1:0-3964 GCA_964562775.1 uncultured Flavobacteriaceae bacterium
AATCTTCAAGATTTCGAGTGTTATAGGCTATCACCTGTTTTTTTATAAGAGACTCGGCTGTCATAATTTATGCTGTTCTGTTTGTAAGCTTAGTAGTCTAATTTTCACAACTATCGTTTCGTAATATCGTTTTGTTGAGATGCTCCCAAACAGGGTCTTCTGTGCTTTTAGGTGATAATGTAAAAACATAGATGGATTTATCCTGTTCTTTACAATAGCTGTATTCTCCTTGTGCGTTTAGTAGTAGTGTGCCTTGGGTAAAAAAAGCATCGTAAATTCTAATTTTTCCTTTGTAATTAATGGTTTCGCCAGATGCGGTAGAAGTAAAGAGGGCTATTGTAGGCGGAATAGCTTTAGACTTATCTTTTTTAACCACATTCATAAGGCCATCAAAATAGAGCTGCATGTAGTTTTCTATCTCGGTTTCAGAAAGTTTGTTTTCCAGAACTATTTTCCATGCAAAAGCATATGACCAAAAGTTAGGGCTATCCTTATCTTCCCAACCTTTAGTAAAGCGTACATCGGCAACACCATCAAAATTAACTTCCTTAGCAAAAGGAATGGGGAATCTAAAGGCTTCTTTACGCCAGCTATCTTCTGTTACTAATAAATCAATAGTTTCCTTTTCTTGACCGATAAGGAAAAACGAATAAGAAAATAATAGTACTGTTAGGATTACTTTTTTCATACAATAATTCTTTGGTTAGTATTTTAAATACCCCTTTGTATGTCGTATTGTTTTTAACAGCTTACGCTTACACAGCTTCTTTCTTTTCGGATAAATACTTTGAATAGTCTTTAGGCACTTGTTGTGTGCGTAGCTTTCTATTAATGCGGGCTTTAATAGCAGTATTTTGAAAATAGTTGTTCCATAGTTCTTGACACCCATAATCGCTAGAAGTAAAGGCTTTACTTTTTTGTGTGCGGTTAGCGTGAATCTCCGATAAGTCTAAAGAAATAAGCGCTATATGTTCGCGGTTATAGAAAATACCATAGCCTCGTTTTACATCATAAATTAACCATTCTTGGTCATTATACTTATTGCGAAAGTGTTTTGAGATTAGTGGCAGTACATCATAGTCAGGCTCAATAATTGCAAAATAGATATCGTCTTTAGTGAGTTGAAAACTACTAAAAGCTTCTATGCGTTGTTTTTCGCGACCAACCTTACGTGCTATTTGTGAAAGATAGGAAACGATTTCACCCGAAAAATCTACTTGTTTCTTATCTTTTGTTGCCATTAATTTTTGAATGTAGGTATAGCACATCATTTCTATTCCTTCAGTTCCACTTAAAAAAGCAAAATAGATGGTGTTAATTGTATTGTGGTTCTTTGCGCGAACGCCATTCCACACACACTTTGCTTTAGCAACATTTGTAAAAATGGTTTCTGTTTCTGAAAATAATCCATTTTGACGCTGTTCATTAGATTGTATATCTGCTACATGTAATTTTTCTTCAAAAGCAATATATACAGCAGTAAGAAAACCGTTAAAGCTTCCGTCGTATATTAAAGTTTTAGAATTTCTCATACTATTATAAATTAAGGATGGTAGGGGTGAGTTGTCTTTTAAATAATACAAAGGCTTTTTTAAGTTTACTTTTAATAAAGATAACCTTGTAACCTAGGTTTAAAACTGCGTTTCGGCTTCGTTCTAAGAGTTCCATTTCATTTTGTATTGTGTCCATATAATGCTGTTTTGTGTTAAATGAATGTTCTTAATTAGGAATATTTCCATGCAATAATATGGAAAATATCCAATAAATGGAAATAATCCATAAAAATTTTGGAAATAATCCAAATTTACTATCTTTGAATATGGAAAATGAGTTTATTGTAAAACGTTTTATTGCCATTAGAAAGGAACTAGGCTTTACGCAAGCTGAGTTTGCTAATCGTTTAGGGATTACTTCAACTACTGCCGATATTGAACGTGGGCGCACAAAATTATCAGGTAAAGTTGTTGCAGAACTACTAAAACAATTTAAGGTAAACCCTTTGTGGTTTTTTGATGTTGATGAGTCTAAGTATTTAGATACTGAAAAAACAAGTGTTATTCCTAAAGTAGTCACTGTAGATTCGTCTGATAATGACAATATGGTCTTGGTGAATGCTAAGGCAGCAGCTGGATACCCTCAAAATATTGCAGATACTAGCTGGTATAAAGAACTTCCTGCTTTTGATATGCCTATTCCAGAGTTTAGAAATGCTACGTACCGTGGTTTTCAAGTAGAAGGGGATAGTATGCTGCCAAATTTACAGCAAGGGGAGTGGGTTCTGGCAAAGGCTATAGAGCATATAGACCACGTTAGCCCCAATAAAATGTATGTTGTTGTACTGCAAGATTCTGTTATGGTCAAGAAGATTGTAAAAAAATCAAATGCTAATAATATTACTTTGGTTTCTTTAAATGAAACTTATCCTCCATACGAGATTAAACCCTTTCTTATTCAAGAGGTTTGGGAAGTGAGTAGCAAACTTACTTTTAATGTTGATGCTACTACAGAAACAGGCTTGCTTAGGCAGTTACAGGCTTCTATGGACGAATTAAAAAAACAAGTAGGGCAGGTAAAAAATACCTAATTTTTATTGGTCTGTTCCGTATAAGTGCTTTCAAAAATTTTGTCTGCATTGCCAGCTTCAAAACCTTCTCTACGATGTTCTGCTTTTAATTCGCTTACAGGTAAATCTGCAAATTGAGGTAAGGGCGAGCGTTCTGCAAATTCTACATAACTACCAGCTATTTTCATTTCAGTATTATCTGCAAAAGTTGCTGTAATCATTTTTGCTACAGAGCTCGTTTGTCGTAATAGCCCATCTGCACTTGTTTTTATTTTTCCGCCAGAAGTATTTAAAACAATACCATTGGCTTCTAGAAATTGGTTAAAGGATTCTAGCTTATTATAAGGGCTTGGTAAGGCATGAACACTAATGGTATAATGATTTAAATAGTATCGATTATATATTACCCAAGCAGCATATTCACTCTCTTTACCTAGTTGTACATATTCTTCTATAGTAGGAGCTTGCCAAAGCGGCTTATAAAAGAAATCTCCCACCATACTAGGTTTTTTAAAATCTAATTTATCTACAGGATCTGTTGTAATTTGATTGGTATATTTATGGATGATGTTTTGTGTGTCTTTAGATAAGTCTTTTACACGAAGTTCACTTATGAATATACGAGGGTAATCAGGTGATGGTGGTGCATACCAATTGGCATCTAGTTTTTTCTCTTCAAAAAAGTAAGCATCTTTTTTGATGTAGCCATAAGATAAAAAGATTTTCTCTAACGAAGCGATACCTAAATTTGGAACCCCCAAGGTTCTAAAAGCAATATGGTCGTTTATAATTTCGCTCTCATCTTTTATCAATCCCTCTTTTAGCATTGCTTGAGTGATATCTTCTACATCTTTAACACTAGCCTTATAGGGGTCAAACAAGGCTTTAAGTATAATGTCTAATGGTTTATTGGCGTCAAAATTCATAATAATAAAAATAAAGTTGCTTCTAAAGTTGTAGGACTAATCGAAACCCTGTTTAGTTATAAAAATATAAAATTTCTATCACTAAATGGCCTACTAATTATAGGCTCTAATATTTAGCATATCTAGATTTAAAGGCCCTAGCTTATGTGTCTTAGGTAAAAAAGCGCCACTTTCAGTAGTGATCCAATCATCCCAAGTGGCTTCTATACCTCCAATCGGAATAATTTTTACCCACATTTGATATGCATTTGGGAAACCATTTGGATTCAATTTCCATAAATAGCTATCGCCTGGTGTAGTTCCACCTTGAGTATATGTTACCAAAAGTCCCTTGGTGCCATCTTCTAAAACCACAACTTTACGCGTTGTTCCTTTGTCAAAAACTTTATAAGGGGCTACTAGCCAAAAAGAATCATTATTAAATTTACTTAAAGCTTTATTAATAAGGTTTTTATGATTTTTAACTTCTAGTAAT
>CAZLUS010000187.1:0-3940 GCA_964562775.1 uncultured Flavobacteriaceae bacterium
CCTAATGGTGCTGGCAAAACAACAACATTACGAATGATTGCTGGTATTATAAACCCAACTTCCGGCAATGCAATTGTAGACAATCTAGATATTTCTAAAAATAATGACGAAGTAAAAAAACGAATTGGTTTCTTAACTGGTTCTACAGGCTTGTACGAACGCTTAAATCCTGATGAAACTTTAGACTTTTTTGGAAAATTATACAAATTACCTGAGTCTGAATATACTGAGCGTAAAGCGTATTTATTCGAAAAATTAGGAATTAATGATTTTCGCAAAAAAAGAGTAGGACAAATGAGTACAGGTATGAAACAAAAAGTTTCTATTGCCAGAACACTTATTCATGACCCCGAAGTTTTAATTTTTGATGAACCTACTTCTGGACTTGATGTAATTACTGCAGATAGCATTATTGCTCTTATTAGAGAATCTAAAGAAAATAATAAAACCGTTATTTTTTCATCTCATATAATGAGTGAAGTGGATTTGTTATGTGACGACCTTGCTATCATTAGTAAGGGATCTATAATTTTTAATGATTCCTTCTCCAACTTTAAAAAAGAGATGAAAGCAGACAACTTAACACAAGAGTTTATTAATCGCATAAAAGAAGCATAAGATGAGAGACTTATTTATAATTATAAAAAAAGAGCTAAAAGAGCTTCTAAGAGATAAAAAGACCATTATTAATTCTATTGTCTTACCTACACTGCTAATTCCTATATTAATGTTTGGCGGCATAAAGGTCAGTCAAATGATTCAAGAAAAAAACCAGCAAAAAAAGGTAAAAATTGGTTTGCTAAATGCTCCAGAAGCGTTTTTACAATTGGTTAAAAAAGACACCTTAAATGAAATCACAAGTTATACTGAAGCTAAAGATTTTAAAAAATTAATAACTGATGGAACTATTCAAACCGCTTTAGTTTTCCCAGAAGATTGGCAATTAAAAATGGATAGCCTTTCTGTTGCCGAAGTAATGGTACATAGAAATGGCACTAAAGACAATGTAAACGGAAGGGTTTCTAAACTAATGGAAGTGTATGAGAGTCAGCTAAAAGAACAAAGGATAAAGAAGCTAAAAATTCCTGTAGCGAAAATGACTCCTATGATACAAACCTATGTAGAGGTTAGTGAACAAAAAGAATTAATAGGGAAAAGAATTGGAGGTTTTATCCCTTATATATTTATTTTAACCATGTGGGGTGGCTGCCTTTTAGCTGCAATTGATTTAGTTACTGGTGAGAAAGAACGCAAAACCATAGAAACTACCTTATCGCTTCCAGTTTCTAAATTTTCTGTTCTTATGGGCAAAGCCGTAGTTGCCTCTTTATTAGGTTTTATACCTGCACTCTTAAATTTAACAGGCTTAATAATTGGTCTTAATTTTATAGACGACATTCCAGATACTTTTAAAATCGCATTAAGCGAAATGCTTAATCCAGAGTCCATTATCATGATTTTATTACTATTAATTCCTTTCTCATTATTTCTAGCAGGGCTTATAATAGCTTTAGTAGCTGGAGCTTCTACTTTTAAAGAAGCACAAAGCAAAGCATCACCAATAATTATTCTAATAATTATACCCTTAGTAATGGCTTTATTACCCGGTATTGAATTTACATGGGCTACTGCTTTTATTCCTGTTCTTAATATAGGTTTAGGAGTAAAAGAAATAATGGCCGGCACTATTAATATAGGAATGTATATAGCTATGTTTATATCTTTAGTATGCTTTGCTATTACTGCTATTTACTTTAGTTATAAAAAATTCTCTGATGAGAGTGCTATTTTAAGTTAACTTATAAAAAAGACAAACGCCTAAGCAGAAATGTTTGGGCGTTTTCTCTTATTAAATTTAAGCCTAACTTCTTTTGGCTTTAAAGTTATTAGAGGGTTTATTTCTACGTTTTTCATACTTGTAGAAATCTCATATTTTTTTACCAGTGTAGATACAACGATAATCATTTCATAGGTAGCAAAAGCATTGCCTATACATATTCGTGGTCCACCGCCAAAAGGGTAATAATATTTTGTGTGTTCTTTATTTTCAAAATCTTTAAAGCGAGAGCCTATAAAATCTTCGGGTTGTTTCCAAAAATTATTATGCCGGTGTAACTCAAACAAAGACAACAAGACCAAGGCGTTTTTTTTAATTTTATAACCGTCTATTTTGGCATTTTCATTAGCTACTCGGTCAATAAAATATACTGGAGGATATATGCGCATAGCCTCATTAATACAAGACTGCGTTAAGGATAGTTTTTTTAAATCTTCTATTTCCATAGAAGTTTCATCTATTTGAGAAACCTCATTAAAAAGTTGTTCTTGTAAATCCTTATCCTGTGCTATAAAAAATAATGTAAACGATAAGGCATTAGCAGTAGTCTCGTAGCCCGCAGTAAACAAAATAAGCAACTCATCTATCAACTGTTTTCTAGGCATTTTACTACCATCTTCGTAGGTTGCCTCTAGCAACATATCTAATAAATCTGTACTCTTTTGATTTCCTTTTATTCGTTCTTCTATTAATGTATTTAAAATTTTGCGTGCCTTTTCAGACTCATTTAATGCACCTTGTATTTGACCCGATGCTTTAAACCACCATTTAAAATAGGGTTGTCGCATTTCTTTAATAAGCATGAGCTGATTTTGCTCAGTAATAGCTTTAAGCTTTTCCATTGGTTCACTAATATCTAAAGAACTAAAAAGTGACTTAGCTACAACCTTAAAAGCTACATCGCCCATTAAACCAAAAACGTCTTCTTCTTTACCAACACTAATTCTTTCTAGCTCATTTTCAACAGCATAATGCATTATTTTAATGAGCGATTTTAAATTTTTAAGATAAAATTTAGGCTGTATCATTCTCCTGTGTGTTCTCCAATGCTCTCCTTCAGAAGTTAAAAGACCATGACCAATATATTTAGCCAAGTCTTTAGTTTGTAGTCTAGATTTTGAAAATGATTTTTGTTTGGTTTGAAGTACTTCTTTTATAAAAACAGGGCTACGCGAAAAGATTAATTTACCATCACCTAGCGTTGTTATTTCAAAGGTGTCCCCGTGTTTTTTATAATTTTTTTTATGAAATGGAAGTGGGTTTTTTAAAATTTGGCGTGTGTGCCACAAAACTTTAAATACCGATACTTGAGGTAGACTTTTCATTTAAAACAAACCGCCTTGCATGTTCTCTTTAATTCTTCCTAAATGTTTATAGGCCAATTCTGTAACTTCTCTACCTCTAGGTGTTCTCATGATAAAACCTTGCTGAATCAAAAAAGGCTCATAGACCTCTTCTATAGTTTCTGCACTTTCAGAAACTGCAGTCGCTATAGTTGTAATCCCTACAGGGCCTCCTTTAAATTTATCAATAAGGGTAGATAGTATTTTATTATCCATTTCGTCTAGTCCGTAAGCATCTACATTTAAAGCCTTTAGGCTAAACTTAACTATTTTCATATCTATATTACCGTCCCCTTTTATCTGTGCAAAATCCCGCACTCTACGTAATAAAGCATTACAAATTCTTGGTGTACCACGGCTTCGTCCCGCAATTTCAATAGCTGCTTCATTTGTGATTGGCACTTTTAAAATAGCAGCACTACGCTCTACTATGGTAGAAAGTAGTTCTGTATCATAATACTGTAATCGGCTTTGTATTCCAAAACGAGCACGCATAGGTGCGGTTAACAAACCAGATCGTGTTGTTGCTCCTATTAATGTAAATGGACTAAGATTTATTTGAACAGTTCTGGCATTAGGGCCAGTTTCTATCATAATATCAATCTTATAGTCTTCCATAGCAGAATACAAATATTCTTCTACAATTGGACTTAACCTATGAATCTCATCTATAAAAAGAACATCGCGTTCTTCTAAATTTGTTAAAAGTCCTGCTAAATCTCCTGGTTTATCAAGTACTGGACCAGAAGTAATTTTTATA
>CAZLUS010000188.1:0-3921 GCA_964562775.1 uncultured Flavobacteriaceae bacterium
TTTTAGTTTTTTATACTATCCTGAAATTTTTCAAAGTCCTCAAGAGCCTTGCCTAGTTTTTTACCGTAGTATGATTTTTTAATGCTCTCGTTTAAATTACCATAAATGCTATCTAAAAATTTCACGTTTGCATTAGGTATTTCGTAAAGTGCTAAATACGGTGAAACTTCACTATCCTTATTATTTAAAGCAAAATTAATTGTAGACGCATATTTTAATTTTAGCAATCTATCTGATTGGCGTTGTAATGAGTCAGATTTTAGGGTGTCGTTCTTTCTTGCAGCCTCAAAATTAGCTTCAATTAAATCTAAATTTTTATCTTGAAAATCAGACATAAGCTTTAGATAGCCCTCTAAAAGTGCTTGTTGTTTGGTGCCATTAATTTTTGCTCCACCACTAAAGTTTTTTAGACTCGTTTGTATTTCTGTTACGCCTTTATCAGCAAAAAATGGAATATAATGTTCTTGACCGTCCTTCTTATAAAGTTTTAGATATAATAAAATAGGCTCTTTAATATCTGTTTTAAGTACAAAATCGGATTGCCCACTGATGACCACCGAATCTAAGTTGATAATCCTAGAACGTCCCTCTTTCTGAAGGTATACAACACCTTTTTTTAAGCCTTTTATAGAACCCTTTAAGGTGAAATTAGTTGTTTCTTCTTTTCCACAAGACACAAAAAGCGAAGCGATAATTAATGAATATAATAGGTGTTTGACACGCATAATTTTAATGTTTTTTTGCATAGCAAATATCTCATTTTAGTTTTAAAAAACAACTAACCACCAGCAGCTATTTGCATTAAAATTGTACAGCCTATTGCGGCAATGGTACCAACGGCATATCCGAATACAGCTAATAATACACCGACAGTAGCTAAAGACGGGTGAAACGCAGAAGCAACAATAGGTGCGGAAGCTGCTCCACCAACATTTGCTTGGCTACCAACAGCTAAGAAAAAATAGGGTGCCTTAATAATCTTAGCCACAAGAATGAGCAGAAGCGCGTGAATAGTCATCCAAATAATACCAATAAGTATAAGCCAGCCATTATCAAAGATTAATGTCAAATCCATTTTCATACCAATAGTAGCTACTAAAATGTAGATGAACACACTCCCGAATTTACTAGCCCCAGCGCCTTCGTAATTTCTAGCTTTGGTAAACGAAAGCCCTACTGCAATTAGGGTCGCGATGCTTATCATCCAAAAGAATTTAGAACCTAGAAATGTAAATATATTTCGTGTTGTCGCATTTTCCATACCGCTGACAATAGTATCAAAGTAGGGTGCTAAATAATCAGAGGCTAAATGTGCAAAACCAACAGCACCAAAAGCAAGGGCAGCAATAATCATAATATCAGTCAAAGACGGATTGCGTTTTACACTTTCAGAGAATTGTGATACTTTTTGTTTTAAATCTTCAATTGCTGTAGTATCTGCTTTTAGCCATTTATTGAATTTGTTTCGTTTGCCAATACCTATGAGAATAATAGCCATCCAAATATTAGCGATAACAATATCTACGAATACCATACCTCCATATAGTTTTTGGTTATAGCCATAGATTTCTAGCATGGCAGTTTGGTTAGCACCGCCACCAATCCAGCTACCTGCAAGTGTAGATAGTCCGCGCCATACTGCATCAGCTCCAGTAACACCTATTAACTCTGGATTAAATTGCGCTACTAAAAGTAAGGCAATCGGACCGCCTATTAAAATGCCTATTGTACCTGCAAAAAACATGACCAAAGCTTTCCATCCCAAATTAAAAACACCTTTTAAATCAATACTTAAAGTCATTAATACTAGAGCTGCTGGTAGTAAATACCGGCTTGCCATATAATACAAGTTAGAGCTTTCGGCAATGTTTTCTCCTGTTGAAGAGGTGCTTTCCCAATCAGGTGCTATTAGCCCTGTTGTAGTTAATAAGGCGGGTATCATATATGCCATAAAGAGACCTGGGACAATTTTGTAAAATTTATTCCAAAACCCTGTTTTAAAAGATTCTGTATAAAAGACAAATCCTAATGAGAGCATTAGGAGGCCAAAAACAATAGCATCATTTGTAAATAAAGGTTGGTTTTCCATTTTGTGAGTTAGTTTGTATTGCAAAATACAAAAATAGAAGCATAAAAAAAGTGACTGTAAAGTCACTCTTTATCTTTTGATTTTGGTTGGCGTTTGCTAGCTTTAAGGTGTTGCATGAGCATCCATTCTATCTGACCGTTAGTACTGCGGAACTCATCAGCAGCCCATTTTTCGATAGCTTTTAGCATGTCTTCATTGATGCGTAATGCAAATGCCTTTTTCTTAGCCATGGCTTATTTTTTAATAAATTCTGTAATTACGTTTACTAACTCTTCTGATAGCTGAAAATCAGGAGAGCTATATGATTTTAAATTATCAGCATCCTGAGTTATAGTTTTAAGCATATGATTCATATTCTTAATAATCTTTAAGCTCGAATTTGGTTTTGCTTCATATAATTTATTAGCATCCGATTCAAAGACTTGTAGATCCTTTGTGCCGTTAATTATTACTATTGGAATATTTACTTTTAATATTTCCTCAGTAGGCTCATAAGCCATCCAAGAGCTAAAGAATTTTTGATTTATAGGATTGAATATTGCCATTAAGTTCGGGTCTACTTTTTCAACTTTCCCTGTAGATTTTAACTCTTTAAAATGACTACCTACAATGTTCGCAATAGAATCACCATTTTGCTTTCGGATTTGATTAGTCATAGTTTTATCGATAGATTCTGAAGGGCCAGCTAGTGATACAAACTTATCTGTATTATTGGCTGAAGCAAGCATACCAATTAAGCTACCTTGGCTATGACCAATTAATGTGATGTCTGAAAAACGTTCGTCACTTTTAAAGTGATTTAAAATTAATTTTATATCAGCAACAAAATCGTTAAAACTAATTCCTTTCATTAGAAATTTCATATTGTCTCTAGTAGCTGTACGTTTATCGAAACGGTAAAATGCAATATCGTTTTTGTTTAAGGCTTCTGACAATTGTTTTATGTAATTAGCACCTGTGGTACTAGGTGGATTACCGTTTCGGTCTACACTGCCAGAGCCGTGAATAAAAATAGCTAGAGACTGTTTCTTGAGTGTTTTGTTATAAGTTAAACTGCCTGGTAGTTTTATGCTATCATTCATCAATAGGATATCTTCTGAAGTTATTTCTGATTGAGAAAATCCTAAAGTAGAAATTAATAAAACGGTAATGATAAGATTTATCTGTTTCATGATTTTAATTTTTTTTGATATGCATAAATGAATATAGGTAGGGCTATACTTAAACCAACTACTATGATTAAAAACCCCATACCGAGATTTGAAGAATTGTTTTTAGCGCCTTCAATGATTTGGTAACTAATATATCCAAACATTAATGTGCATAAAAAGTTTACCACTCTTAGTACTCGCGTACTAAACGTGTAATATTTTAATGCGTTTTCATCAGTTATATTTACCGTGTAATTGTGTAGATGTGGGTAGCGATTAATTAAAAATAAACTTGTATAAATAATTAAAGCTAAAGCTGGTAAAAACCATATAAAATATTTACTGCCATACCCATCAGCCTCACCAGAGCCATTAAAGTGAGATGCTATTGTTTCTGGAAGTTGTGGGTATTCAATGATGATGTGTAACCACATTAATATAAGTACTGCAATAGAAGCAAGCTCAATTACTACATCTAAGGTTTTAAAAGGAACCTGTATTTTAGGTCTGTCATTTCTCATCTTATCTGTTTTTATCGCGTTCTAGAACTACGCTTGTCCAACCTTGTCCTATGAATTTTACAGACCAACCTTCTCGGGCATGTTGGTTTAGTATATCTTCAAAATTTTGGAATCTATTTCTAAATCCTGTTTTTGGTTGTATGACTTTGTATTCTTTCAT
>CAZLUS010000189.1:0-3890 GCA_964562775.1 uncultured Flavobacteriaceae bacterium
AAGGCTAAAAATCCTAGATATTGGTCAAATTCTACCATGTAACTTAATTTTATAGTACAAAGATAGTATGAAAACATTCAAAATTACAAATCCTTTGAAAATAAAATTTTTAAAATTATATTACTTATCAAAGAAATAAAAATACTAAACTTTATCTTAGCAATTATTAATACAACACTATGAGTTATAGAATTGAAAAAGATACGATGGGCGAGGTAAAAGTACCATCAGACAAATATTGGGGAGCGCAAACAGAACGTTCTCGAAATAATTTTAAAATAGGCGCTCCTGCATCTATGCCATTAGAGGTTGTTTATGGATTTGCTTACTTAAAAAAAGCTGCAGCATATACCAATTGTGAGTTAGGTGTACTACCAGAAGAAAAGCGAGATTTAATAGCAACAGTGTGTGATGAAATCTTAGAAGGAAAACATGACGACCAATTCCCTTTGGTAATATGGCAAACTGGTTCTGGTACCCAAAGTAATATGAATGTTAATGAGGTCATTGCAAATAGAGCACATGAGTTAGCAGGAAAAACTATTGGTGAAGGAGAAAAAACTATTCAACCTAATGACGATGTAAATAAATCGCAATCTTCTAACGATACTTTTCCAACTGGAATGCATATTGCAGCTTATAAGAAAATAAGTGAAGTTACCATACCGGGTGTAGAGCAACTTAGAGATTCGCTTTTTAAAAAATCTAAAGAATTTAAGGATGTAGTTAAAATTGGGCGTACACATTTAATGGATGCTACTCCACTAACCTTAGGTCAAGAGTTTTCTGGTTATGCTTCGCAATTAGACCACGGACTTAAAGCTTTAAAAAATACATTAGCACATTTAAGCGAATTAGCTTTAGGAGGTACTGCTGTAGGTACGGGTTTAAACACCCCTAAAGGTTATGATGTTTTAGTGGCTAAATATATTGCAAAATTTAGCGGTCTCCCATTTATTACTGCTGATAATAAGTTTGAAGCATTAGCAGCACATGATGCTATTGTTGAAACACATGGAGCATTAAAACAATTGGCCGTTTCGCTAAATAAAATAGCAAATGATATAAGAATGATGGCTTCTGGCCCTAGGTCAGGAATTGGAGAAATTATAATACCTGCCAACGAGCCTGGTAGTTCTATTATGCCCGGAAAAGTAAACCCTACGCAATCTGAAGCTTTAACTATGGTTTGTGCGCAAGTAATGGGTAACGATGTTGCAATAAGTGTTGGTGGTACACAAGGTCATTATGAGCTAAACGTATTTAAACCAATGATGGCTGCAAATATTTTAAATTCTGCACAGCTACTTGGTGATGCCTGCGTAAGTTTTAATATAAACTGTGTCACTGGTATTTTACCTAACCACGAAACCATTAAAACTTTATTGAATAATTCTTTAATGTTAGTAACGGCGCTAAATACTAAAATAGGCTATTATAAAGCTGCTGAAATAGCAAATACGGCACACAAAAATGGCACTACATTAAGAGAAGAAGCCGTTAACTTAGGTTATGTTACTCCCGAAGAATATGACGAGTGGGTAAAACCAGAGCAAATGGTAGGTAGCCTAAAATAACTTAGGCTCAAATTTAGAATAACAAAAAAGGGACGCTCTATTGAGACGCCCCTTTTTTTATAAAATGTGTTCTTACTTTATTTTAATGTAAATCTTGATGTGCTTAATAATTTTAAACCATCGTCATATACATTTACCATATAGTTCCCTTTTTGGAAATTTGCAGCAGGCTTATTTACATAATCGCAAACATCTAAAGCACCATTTTCATAATAAAACTGAGTCCCTTTAGTATATGTAATAGAACCGTTTTCGTTAGACTTGCTTAAGCTTTCACCTAAAATGTTTCCTTGTGGATCTAATACTTCTACAAAAAATTCTCTATCACCAGCTTCAGCTATTGTATTTGGTGCAACAGTAAAACATACTCTAAATTTATCCGTTGCTCTAGCTCTAGATGTAGAAACTAGTTTACCACTGTTTCGCTCTTTTACAGCATCTATAGAAAATTTAGAAAGATTTAATGCAGAACCTCTTTCTACAGCATCTGCTAATTGTGTGTTTTGTACAACTAGAGAATCATTAAAAACAGTTTGCTTTTCTAACTCAACAAATGTACTGTCTCTTTGCATAGCTAACATTGTATTAGACTGTGATAAAGAATCTACTTGTCTTAATAATTCTTCACGTTCTGCTTTTAAAACACCAACTTGTCTTCTGTATCTAGAAAGAGATGCAATATCTGATTTCATTGCTTGAACTGAATCAATGTATTGTGCAATATTGTCTCTAGCAGCTACTAATTCTTCATTAGTTGCATTACTTTCTAAAATTGCTTTATCATACTCAGATTTAAGATTATTTAAATCTTCAACCACTAATTCTTTCTCTTTTGTTAGTGCTTGCGTATTCTTCTTATTCTCATTGTATTGTGTTACAGCGAAAATAATAGTTCCTAGAAGTATAACTCCTAGCAAACCTGCTATCACTTTTAAACTGTTGTTACTTTTTGTGTCTGTCATAATATTGTATTTTTTGTCTATTGTAAACAAAGTGTTCTCTTCGTTTATTGGTTTATGTACGTGATAATGCTTCTTTTGGATCTTACTATGTTAATTTAATTTGTAACACTATAAATATCAGTATTTTAAAATTATTTTTATTTTAAACTAAAACGTTTTATAAACGCGTTTTGTTGTGAATAAATATACTATAATGTACTTTCTCTCGTTTCATATAGCACAATTCTAATAATTAAAATTGAATACATCCCAAGTCTAAAGACATAGTAATGAAATATTTATACCCCCTAGCTATTTTTCTTTTTCCTTTTTTTAAAACCAACAACACTACAACAACAGCATGTGATAATTTTTATTCTAAAGTAACTTATGCTTTATCTCATTCTAAAAAAGCATTAGGAGCTACTAATTTTGAACATCAAATGTATTATGCAGAAAAAGCGTTGACAGCTATGGAAAAAGCTGAAAGCTACAGAATAGAGTGTGGTTGTATAGCAACAGAAAACGATAGTTTTGAAGGTATTAAAAATCTTGAAAGAGCCATAGAGCCAAATGACTGGGATGCTGGCAGATTTTATACAAAAAAATCTAAAAGTCATATTGAACAGCTCATTGCTGCAATAGATGAATGCACTTATTCTAAAAATAATGACGAAAATGAAGAAGAAATTGATTTAGACGGCACTATTTCTTCTACACAAATAGAAGAATACACAGCTAGTTTACAAGAAAGTTTAAATACAACTGACAAACAATTGGTTAAATTGTTAGAGACCTTAGATAAAAATACAAGTAGTTCTTCTAACGAAATTAAAATACAACAAAAAGCTTATCGCGATAAAGCAATACAATTGTTGCAAAAAACTATTACAGATTTAGAAAATAAAAATTAACGGATTAATTTTTTATACTTAATACGTTTGGGTATTAAATCTCCACCAAGACGTTTCTTTTTATTTTCTTCGTAATCAGAAAAAGAACCTTCAAAGAAATACACTTGCGAATCGCCTTCAAAAGCTAAAATATGGGTACAGATTCTATCTAGAAACCATCTGTCGTGAGAAATAACTACAGCACAACCTGCAAAATTTTCTAGACCTTCTTCTAAAGCACGTAAGGTGTTAACATCTAAATCATTAGTAGGCTCATCTAAAAGTAATACATTACCTTCTTCTTTCAAAGTCATTGCTAAATGAAGTCGGTTGCGCTCTCCCCCAGATAGCATATTGACCTTTTTATTTTGCTCACTACCAGAAAAGTTAAATCGGCTTAGGTAAGCTCGAGAATTCACTTGCTTTCCTCCCATCATTATTAGTTCTTGACTATCACTAAAGTTTTCCCATATAGATTT
>CAZLUS010000190.1:0-3705 GCA_964562775.1 uncultured Flavobacteriaceae bacterium
TAATAGGCTATTGTAATGCTCAGTTAAACGATTATAAATATATGGTCGTACCAAAACATTTTGAGATATTTAATAAAGCTAACCTATACCAAACGAGTACGCTAGTAAAATTTCTTTATACAAATAATGGTTACACTGCAATTTATGATGATTATTTGCCTGAAGATTTAAGGAATAAAGGTTGCTTAGCACTAAAGACTGAGTTGGTTAACAACTCTAATCTGCTTTCAACTAGAATTAGTATAGTACTTAAAGATTGTAATGGAATTATAATTTTTACATCACAAGAAGGTAGAAGTAAAGAGAAAAGTTTTAAAGCAGCTTATGCCGAAGCAATAAATGAAGCTTTTGAGTCTTTTAAAGCACTTGATTATGAATATACCTCTAAGAAAAAAGCTAACGACGGGCCTAAAACTAGTAACGTTGATAATGATGTAAAATTAATTGAAGAAAGGCCGATTAAAGAATCGGTTGTTAAAACACCTAAACCTAAAATAGAGAAAGAGCTTGAAACATTAGATGGCAACACAAAAAGCACAGTGCTTTCTGATGTAAAAGATAAAGTAAACGCTACTAAAGAAGTAAAACAATTATCAGAAACTCTTTACGCGCAACCTATTGAAAATGGTTTTCAGTTAGTAGATACTTCCCCTAAAGTAAAATTTATAATGAAGGAAACATTAGTGCCTAATGTCTATGTATTGAACAATTGCCCTACAAGCGGTATTGTTTTTAAGAAAGATGATAAATGGTTTTTACAGTATGCAAATGATAAAAAGGAATCAGTTAGGGAATTAAATATTAAATTTTAAAAATCATATTTATCTTTCCATCTTTTTTTTAAGAAGTCTTTCATAACATTCTCACGAGGGTTATTGCCTAATTTAAAAAACGAAGTTCCTGAGATTTCGTCAGGTAAAAATTCAGCATTTGCAAAATTATCTTTATGATTGTGGGCGTATTGATACCCACTTCCATACCCTAAATCCTTCATTAATTTGGTTGGAGCATTTCTAATAGATAATGGGACAGATAAATCTCCAGTTTCTTTTACTTTTTGCTGTGCAGCGTTTATAGCCATATAGCTTGCGTTACTTTTAGGTGAGCTAGCTAGGTAAGTAACACATTGGCTTAAAATAATGCGTGCTTCTGGGTAGCCAATAGTGTTTACCGCATCAAAAGTTGAATTAGCCAATACAAGAGCCGTGGGATTGGCATTGCCTATGTCTTCTGATGCTAGAATAACTAATCTACGTGCTATAAATTTAACATCTTCACCACCTTCTATCATTCTAGCAAGCCAATAAACTGCAGCATTAGGATCACTACCACGAATAGATTTTATAAAGGCAGAGATAATATCGTAATGTTGTTCGCCAGTTTTGTCGTAAAGGACTGTGTTTTTTTGAACTTTTTGTAAAACCAGTTCATTGGTAATGGTGATTTTATTTTCTGATTCTGAATTCACTAATAATTCGAAAATATTGAGTAGTTTTCTTCCATCTCCGCCAGAGAGTCTTAGTAAAGCTTCTGTTTCTTTTAATGTTACCTTTTTGTTCTTTAAAAATTCATCTTCATTTAATGCTCTTTTAAGTAAAACCTCAAGGTCTTTTTTTTCAAAAGGATTTAAAATATAGACCTGACAACGTGATAATAAAGCGGGTATAACCTCAAAACTTGGATTTTCGGTGGTTGCTCCAATTAAAGTTACCCAGCCTTTCTCTACGGAGGCTAATAGCGAATCTTGTTGCGATTTGCTAAAACGATGAATTTCATCAATAAAAAGTATAGGATTTTTTGCAGTAAATAGTCCGCCACTTTGTTTTGCTTTATTAATTACGTCTCTAATATCTTTAACACCACTATTTATAGCGCTTAGCATGTAAAAAGGTCTTTTACTTTCTGTAGCTATAATATTGGCCAATGTAGTTTTCCCTGTGCCAGGCGGTCCCCATAGAATTAAAGAGGGTATAATACCTTGTTTAATTTGATATGTTAATGCCCCATTTTCACCTACTAAGTGGCTTTGACTTATATACTCTTCTAGAGTTTTTGGGCGTATTCGCTCTGCAAGGGGTTCATTCATTCTATAAAAATAACTAAAAATAAGGATGACAATTTATCCGATTTTGCAATTATGGAAAAGAATTTGCGACTTTGGTACTATGTCTTTAGAATATAATTTTAAATTTTCTAACTCGGTGCTATTTGCACCTCTTATCGCAATACTATGCATATGGGTTGTTTTTTGGGTAGAAATTAAATTTGGTGTTAACCTAAATAAATACGGAATTCAACCTAGAAAACTAATTGGTTTAAGAGGAGTGTTTTTTAGCCCATTTATTCATGGTTCAGTATCCCACTTGTACAATAACACTATTCCATTAGCCACTTTAACAGCAGCACTATTTTATTTCTATAGGGTAGATGCTTTAAAAGTACTATTAATGGGACTATTACTTTCGGGAATAGCTACGTGGCTTATCGGTAGACCATCCTATCATATTGGGGCAAGTGGATTGATTTATGTTTTAGTGAGTTTTATTTTCTTTAAAGGCATTCTAGCAAGACATTATAGATTGGTAGCACTTTCATTAGCTATAGTGTTTTTATACGGGAGTATGATATGGTATATTTTCCCTATAAAAGAAGGTATTTCTTGGGAAGGTCATTTGTCAGGTTTTATAGTAGGGTTACTTTTAGCTTTTATTTTTAAAACTAAGCTGAAAAGGGATAAAAAATATTCTTGGGAAAGAGAAGATTATAATGAAGACGATGATGAGTTTTTAAAACATTTTGACGAAAACGGTAATTTTATAGAAAGGGTAGAGGAGCCTAATGAAATTCTTAAAATCAACTACTTTTTTAAAGAGAATAAAAAAGATGAACCTAATTAAGTTAAACGTTGTCGCACAGCCTCATATAAGAATACACCACAAGCCACAGAAACGTTAAGTGATTCTATTTCTCCTAACAGTGGTAATTTGGCTTTATTATCCACCATTTTAAGTATAGAGGGGTTTATTCCTCTTCCTTCAGAACCTAGTATAATAGCACAAGGTTCTTTAAAGTTAATAGTATAAATAGAGTTTTCCGTTTTTTCGGTTGCAGCAATAGTTTTAATAGCGGATGCCTGTAGATAAAATAATGCATCTTTTATATGGTCTACTTTGGTAATTGGAATATTAAATGCAGCACCGGCAGAGGTTTTTATAGCATCATCATTAAGGGGGGCAGAGCCACTTTTAGGAACAATAATAGCATCTACTCCACAACATTCTGCAGTTCTAATAATAGCTCCAAAATTACGCACGTCTGAAACTTGGTCTAATAACAAGAATAAAGGGACTTCCTTTTTTGCAATAATATCCTCTAGTAATGGTTCAAAATCATAAAAACCAATTGAAGAAATATTAGCTACTGCACCTTGATGATTGTGTTCCGTTAATTTGTTTAATTTTTCTATAGGAACGTAAGAACTACTTATTCTGTTTTTTCTAATTATAGATTCTAATTCTTTAAACAAGTCACCTTTAAGGCCTCTTTGTAGATATACTTTATTTATTGGTTGATTGGCTTCAATAGCTTCTTTAATAGCGTGTAAACCGTAGATTTGATTTTCTTTTTTCATTAAGTCAAAGTTAGTCTATTAACGGTTCTGTGTGTAGTAGTTAATTGAAAAAGAAAATTCAATAGACTTTATAC
>CAZLUS010000191.1:0-3671 GCA_964562775.1 uncultured Flavobacteriaceae bacterium
ATTATAAGGTATTGACTGTTATTTGTTTACATCTTTTTCAACAACTCCAATAGAACCTTAAATACAAGTATACTAATTACTATAAAACTAATCTATTTAAATAGCACTTCATTTCATCTTATTTTTTTCTTGTAACTAGATATACTTTGTATATTGCAAGCCATGTATTTTTTTAAGTAATCATCTAAATAAACCAAATAATGCACATTGCTGTTGCCGGAAATATTGGAGCAGGTAAAACCACTTTAACCTCTCTACTTTCTAAACACTATAATTGGGATGCTAATTTTGAAGATGTAGTTGACAATCCGTATTTAGATGATTTTTATACCCAAATGGAGCGTTGGAGTTTTAATTTGCAAATCTATTTTCTAAATAATAGGTATCGCCAAATATTAAAAATTCGTGAAGGCAATAAAAAAGTAATTCAAGACCGTACCATATATGAAGATGCGCACATCTTTGCGCCTAACTTACATGCAATGGGCTTAATGACCAATAGAGACTTTACCAATTACAAAAGTCTTTTTGAGTTAATGGAAACTTTGGTGCAACCACCAGATTTATTAATTTACTTAAGAAGCTCTATACCCAACTTAGTAGATCAAATACATAAAAGAGGTAGAGAGTACGAAAATTCTATTTCTATTGACTACCTAAGTCGTTTAAACGAGCGTTACGAGGCATGGGCAAACACCTATGAAAAAAGCAAGCTACTTATAATTGATGTCGATAAATTAAATTTTGTAGACAACCCCGAAGATTTAGGGGAAGTCATTAACAAAATTGACGCCGAATTGCACGGTTTGTTTTAGTGTTTAAGTTAATTTATCGTAAAACACGATATTATTAATTACAACTTTATCTTTTTTAGTCAGCCTCACTCATTTAAAAGGCTACTTCCCTCATTCTTACTTTTTAAAGCATAGTAAGTACGTTACTTTCATTGTATAACTATAAATAAGATACGATGGAAACAAAAAAGAAAGAACACCTTAAATTAGAAAACAACAGCGCACTTTATTTTGTTATGGGAATGACCTTAGTATTAGGTTTAGTATACATAGCATTAGAATGGAAGAGTTTTGACGCTTATTCAAATGAATATATTGGGGAATTAAATATCCCCGAAGCTATTGAAGAAATACCCCCAATAACTATACATAATCTTCCACCGCCCCCACCGCCTCCTGTAGCACCAACTGTTCTTAATATAGTACCTGATGATCCAGATATTATAGAAACTCCTATAAAAGCTGATGATACAGACTATACCACAGAAATTGTAGAAGCCACTGATATTGTTATCGAAGAAGTTGAGGAAGATGTCACTGTAATTCTTGATTTAATTGATGAAGTTCCTGTTTTTCCAGGTTGTGAAGATTCAAAAGACAAACGTGCTTGTTTTCAAAAAATGATGACAAAACATGTAAATAGAAATATTAGATATCCTGATGTAGCAATAGACCTAAATATACAAGGTAGAGTTTCTACCCAATTTATAATAGGAAAAGATGGTACTATAGAAAATGTAAAGATGCGAGGATCTCATAAAGTACTAGAAAAAGAAGCTGCCCGTATTATAGCTAAAATACCAAAAATGACGCCTGGCAAACAGAAAGGTAAAAATGCTAAAGTTGTTTTTAGCTTACCTATTAATTTTAAAATGCAGTAACACTATTGTAAGGCAGGCTATAAAGTTTAAATTTGGTTAGGATACACTATCCTGTCCGACCTAGATTTTATAGCCTGACTTTATGTTTACCAAAAAACTACGCCGCTTTATAAAATTCTCTTTCTTAATACTTATCATTTTATATGCCATAGCTTCATGTACCGTTTTACAATGGCGTGCATCTGATACTGAAATTAAAACCAAGTTTAAAGAACTTAATATCCCTACCCAGATTAGTTATTTTATGGTCGACAGTTTAGACCTTAAAATTAGACTGCAACAAGTTGGTACTAACCCTAATAATCTAAACCTAGTATTATTTCATGGTTCTCCAAGTTCTTTATCGGCTTGGGATGGATACCTAACTGATACATCACTAATTAAAAAAGCAAACATAATAGCTATTGACCGCCCTGGTTATGGCTATTCTAATTTTGGTGATGAAATGACCTCTATTGACCTACAAGCTAAAATAATGAGTGGGCTGATTGATGCATATAAATTTGATAATATTATAGCTGTTGGTTCCTCTTATGGTGGACCATTAGCAGCTCGTTTAGCATTTTTGAACCCTAAAGTAAAGGGAGTAGTTATGGTGTCTCCTGCTATTGACCCTAAGCAAGAGAAAAAAATATGGGCATCGCGCTTAACCCAATGGTGGCCTACACGTTGGTTAGCCCCAACTGGCTATAGAGTTGCTGGTGATGAAAAAACTGTACACGCCCATGAACTCGATTTAATTAAAGAAGATTGGAAACACTTAACCATACCTGTAATACATATTCACGGGGATATTGATGATATTGTACCTTATGGTAATATTCATTTTAGCGAAGCTAATTTTAAAAACATCACCATTATTACAACTCCAAATACTGGACATGAAATCGCTTGGGCTAGACCCGAACTAATTATGCCGCATTTAACTAGTCTTATCGATAGTTTAAAACAAGATTAACTATTTTAATGCAGTATGATAACATAAAAAAACCTGCAAAGTTAGCTTTGCAGGTTTTTTTATTCATTAGAAAGGAAAATATCACTCAATACTAATAGCACTATTATATGCTTCTACTTGAGCTTTAATTTCTTCTTTAGTTGCTGCAGTAAATTCTTTTACAGTTTCAGAAATTTTACCATTTTCTTCAACTGTTGAAGTTACTATAGCAGTATATGCACCATCTTCTGTGGTATTCATTTCAACACGAATTTGTTGCTCTGCTTTTTTCTCTACAACTTCAGTAACTACTTTATCTTCATTATATGCCATCATTTTATCTGCACTCATTGCTATGCTAGGCGCAATCACTAAAGCAACAACAGACATTAGTTTTAATAAGATATTTAATGAAGGACCAGAAGTATCTTTAAATGGATCACCAACGGTATCACCTACTACAGCTGCTTTATGAGCATCTGTACCTTTTCTTCCTTGTTCTTCTATCATTTTTTTAGCATTATCCCATGCACCACCAGCATTAGATTGAAAGATTGCCATTAACACCCCACAAGTAGTAACACCTGCTAAAAGACCTCCTAACATTTCAGCACCACCTATAAAACCTACAGCAACAGGTACAGCAATCGCTAATAAACCTGGTAATACCATTTCTTTAATAGATGCTTTAGTAGAAATATCTACACACTTATCATACTCAGCAAGACCATCTGCAGCATCAAAAACTTTACGTTGTTCTTCTGTTGCTTTAGACATATCTGAATCTACCGCTCTCATTACTTCTAATGCAGCTTTTAATTGTGGTATATCTCTAAACTGACGACGTACTTCTTCAATCATTGCCATTGCAGCTCTACCTACAGCATTCATAGAAAGTGCAGAGAATACAAATGGTAACATACCCCCTACTAAAAGACCTGCCATAACTGTTGGTTTAGAAACATCAATTGCAGTTACATTAGCGGTTTGCATAAAGGCAGCAAATAAAGCTAATGCTGTTAAAGCAGCCGAAGCAATTGCAAAACCTTTACCTATAGC
>CAZLUS010000192.1:0-3374 GCA_964562775.1 uncultured Flavobacteriaceae bacterium
CTCCTACATAGTCTTTATTGTTATCTTTTAAATGAGCCATGTCATACAGTACCCTGCCAGGGTAACTTATAAAAGCTGAATCTAAATCTGCTTTTAAAAAAAGATTGTAAGCTTCTTTATAATGGTATATAGCACTATCGGGTTGATTATGCCTAAAGTAATAACCTAAATCCCAATGCGCTTCCCCATGTGATTTATAATCCCCTAGTTTGTTTGATAGTGTAATAAGCTGTTTATTTTTTTTTCTAAATGAAGTTGTGTCACCAAGTTGGCTATAGCTTAATGAGAGATTGGATAATGCTATAGCTTTTACTATGTTATCAGGATAATTATTAATACTATTATTGGCTTTATCTAATAATTGAATCCGCTTAGATTTTGAAAGAGATAAATTATTTCTTGCAGTTTGTATCCAAATCTTGGTACTGTCAGTATTGGTAGCTCTAGAAGAAGAATTTGCACTCTTATTTTTAGTTGTACAGCCTACATATAAAACCGATAAAAATAAAAGAATTTTAAATTTCATGCACGTAGTATAAATCGTATGGATAATAGATTCACTACTTACAAGATACAAAAAAACCCTAGATGTTAACACACTAGGGTTTATAGAATATTATTTATTTTTAATCAGTTTCCTCTTCCACCTTTAACGTGATTATCATCATCAGTTGCATTAACTACAAGTTGCTCTTCTTCGGCTATGTTTTCTGTTTCACAAGAATAAAAACCTATTGTCATTACCATTACTGCTAAAATACCTATTACTTTTTTCATCTTTTCTTAATTTTTAAATTTGTTAATGATTATTTAAAGTCTCGTGCCAAAACTAATTTTGGCAGGAGCTTTTAGGGATAGCTAAGAAATTGTTTTAGTGAATAGCACTGTTTTATAAGTAAACAGTTCACTTTAATAAGAATTTTCTTAATTAATGTGTTGAATCGCGTTATTGGAAAGTAAGACTTGCAGTTGGTCTATTCTCGGCTTGTAAGACTTAGAAAACGGTATTTTGTGTGGATTATTTCTTAAAGAACAAATATTTTTACCATAGTTAATCCTTGATACATAGGCACTGTTTAAGATATAACTTTGGTGTATTCTAATAAAGTTTTCTGGTAAGGTTTCTTCAAAAGACTTTAGGGTTTTAGATGCGCTAACCACTTCGCCATCTAATAATATAAAATCGGTAGTATTATTATCTGCCTTTAGGTATAAAATTTCACTAGTATCTAAATAATGAAAATCGCGATAGGTTTTTAGACATATGGTGCTAGGCTTATTTTCTTTTGGTTTTAGTTTTCTAAGTTTAAAAATTGTTTTTCGTATTTCAAATTCGGTATTGGGGGTTAACCAATAGTCAAAAAAGCCATATTTTAAAGCATTGTATGCATATTTAGAAGTATTAGCATAAGCAATGAATAGTGGCAATTTTTGTAGGTACTGGTGTAGTTCCCCTAGCATTTTAAAGTAATTACCAGCCTCTTCTTCGGTAAGGTTAACAAAAACTACATCGGGTTGGTGTTTTAAAATTGTGGCTAAGCCTTCCTTATAATTATGAACCATTGCGTTGGGTTCAAAATCAGCATAATAACTCAAATGTGTCTTTAACTGAAGACAAGAAGGCACTTGAGAGTCTAAAATGGCATAGGTATAGCTCATACTTAGTTTGCTGATACTAAAGTAATAAGAGGATTTTAATTTTGATTGTGTATTTACCTTAAAAAAACTAGGGTTTTTACGCAATTATAACTTTGTATGATGTTATTTTTAGCGTTTTATAAAAGTGTAAATATGTATTTGCTATGATAAATCAAACAAATTTTTAATAGTATCGGATATTCTAATGGGTTTAAACGAATGTGGATCTAGCAGGCACCATTCGGTCATGGCTTTTACCAATAGTTTTTTTGTTGTACGGTCTTTCATTACTACTTCTCTATAAGAGATAGGACCTCTTGTTTTTGTAATAGCAGTGGTAATTTCTACTTGGTCGTTTAGTTTTGCAGCATCGTAATAGGTGATGTCGTGCCTTCTAACTACCCAAACATAATCGTCTGTATTTTCTTTAACAGTAGCCTGCCAATGTTCTTTAGAAATATCTTGTATCCATTGTACATAGACAATATTATTAACATGGTTTAAATTGTCTAAATCTTTTGGTGTAACCTTTTTTATAAGTTGGTGCCTGTTCATCTTATTTTTTAATAATACGCACTTCAAAAAGTTTATCCCAATTTTTACCAGTTACAAAAAAAGTTTTTCTAGTAGGGTGGTAGGCAACGCCATTAAGTACATCTAATTTTGGGTGTTGCGTTACTTGTTTTTTAAGTCCCCCAAAATTAACAACGCCTTCAATAGCACCAGAAGTAGCATCAATAATCATCATGCTTTCTTTTTGCCATACATTGGCATAAATTTTACCATCTACATACTCTAATTCGTTAGCTTTATTAAAAACAGATTTATTGGTTACGGTTTCTATATAATCTTCTTCAACAAGGCTTTTAGGGTTAAGAATCCATATTTTTTCGGTGCCGTCACTTTTAAATATTTTTTCGCCGTCATTGCATAAGCCCCATCCTTCTTTGCTTTTTCCGTAGCTAAAAGTTTCAATCTCACTTAAGTTAGACTTATTATACACATAGCCTAAACCACTTTGCCAAGACAATTGGTATACCTTATCGTTTAAAACGGTTATCCCTTCTCCAAAAACTGAATCGTCTAAATTTATTTGTTGCACTACTTTGCCAGTAGTATACTCTATTTTTCTTAAAATAGATTCTCCTCTATGGCCAGTGCCTTCATAAAGCGTAT
Organism: uncultured Flavobacteriaceae bacterium; assembly: GCA_964562775.1. Taxonomy (GTDB): domain Bacteria; phylum Bacteroidota; class Bacteroidia; order Flavobacteriales; family Flavobacteriaceae; genus Croceitalea. Next base: position 2,815 of record CAZLUS010000192.1, read on the forward strand.
CATTACTAAATTCTAGTCCTTGCGTAAAGGAAGTCTTATCATGCGGAAAAGTATTTAAAATCTCATACGTATATATCTCGGGAGATTTTTCTGCCAATACTTTTATCTTTTTTGTGATATCTACACTGGTATCATCAAAATTAATTTTAGCAATAAGCACTTTGTTGCCTAATTTTTCAATATTAAAATTCAGTTTACCATCCGTTAGTGTAAGTTCTTTACCGTCAATAAAATAATTAACTGTTTTAATGTTTCGTTTTTCTTCGTTTTTTATAGAAACGCTAAGCTGTTCATTTTTTTTAACCTGTGTTTTTTGATTTTCTAATTCAATTGCAAACAGGGTTTTAGGGTCTTTTGTATCCCCACAAGCGATAAAAAAAACGGCTACAAATACACAAAGAAGAACTTTCATAAATTTTATATTTCATCAATTAAAACAATGCAAATTAAGCATGTATATTGATTGCAACAAATTTAAAAGATTGTATATTTGCCGCTGGCAAGTCCTACACGACCAGCTCCTGTAGAATCCCCCAGGGTGGGAACGCAGCAAGGGTATA
>CAZLUS010000193.1:0-3341 GCA_964562775.1 uncultured Flavobacteriaceae bacterium
GCCCACATAGATCCTACATTTACAATAGCTCCTCCTTGAGTAGCTGCCATTTTTTTAGCTGCTGCTTGTGTAATAAAAAAGAATCCTCTATTCAAATCTTGGTAGGAATCATAGTCCGCAGTTGTATGATCTAAAAAAGGTTTTGGTCCAAAAATACCTGAAGCATTTACTAGATAATCTAAATTATCTAACCCTTCGATTTTTGCATTTAAATCAGCTACTTGTTGGCTATTCGTAATATCCACTTGGTGGGTATGCAAATTTCCTGATGCTTCGTTTTTAAAAGCTTCTAGCTTGCTAGCGTTGGTACCTACAACATGTACTTCGCAACCCTGTTTTAATAACGTTTCTGCTGTTGCTTTTCCTATTCCACTACTACCACCTACTATTAATGCTCTTTTACTCATAATTATTTATTTTATAGATTTTTAATTTGTTATAGCATAAAGGTATCATCTATTCCAGAAGACAACTAGTAATAAATAGTAAATGAATGGTAATAAAAGGAATTACGAATTAGAAAATAGCTTTTATAAACACTTAATTTAGTCACTTCTCACAAATATTTTAAAATTTACCAATCGTTCGGTAATTAAATTTTTGTATATTTATATCATGAGACCGCAAAAAGTACAAGACGCTGATATAATAACAAGTTTGGTAAAAGCATTTAGAACAAATGGTTATGAAGGTACCAGTTTAGCGGAATTAGCCAAAAGTACTGGATTAAAAAAAGCAAGTCTTTACCATCGCTTTCCTAACGGTAAAGAAGAAATGGCAAACGCAGTATTCCTGTACATTGAAAGATGGGTTGATGAACATATTTTTAATGGGTTATTGGATGAATCTATAGCTAGTAAAAATAGGTTACAGAAAGCATTAGAACAGATTAGTAACTCTTATAATAATGGTAAAGAAAGCTGTGTTTTCAGAACGCTATCTATTGGTCAAAGTCTAGAATTATTTGATTTACAGATCAAAAATGGGATGAAGAAATGGATTACGGCCTTTACTAAATTTGGAATTGCTATTGGATTATCTGAAGTTAAGGCTGAAAAACTAGCATTAAATACCTTAATCAAAATTCAAGGTAGTCTTGTCGTTACCAAGGGAATGAATGACCTATCTATTTTTGAAAACACCTTAAAAGAAATAGAAGTTAATTATCTAAAAGTAATAGAATAAAAAAAGTACAAATAATATTTACCGAATGTTCGGTTCACAATAACTATAGAAATGGAAAAAAAATATCCGCTACCACCTTTTAATGAGGAAACGGCAAAGCAAAAAGTGCAAATGGCTGAAGACGCCTGGAACAACAAAAATGTTGTAAAAGTTTCGGAAGCTTATACCGTAGACTCTGAATGGCGTAATAGAAATCAATTTATTAATGGTAGAAATGAGATACAAGAGTTTTTGAAAGATAAATGGGAGAAGGAATTAGATTATGTTCTTAAGAAAGAATTATGGGCATATCAGGAGAATAGAATTGCCGTACGGTTTGAATATGAGTATCGAAATGCAACTGGTCAATGGTTTAGAGCGTATGGTAATGAAAACTGGGAATTTGACGAAAATGGATTGATGCAAAAAAGGTTTGCAAGCATTAACGATCTTAAAATAAAAGAAACAGAAAGAAGATTACAGTCTTAATAACTATAATTGAGAACAATAAAATAATGTTATGAGTCATATTTTTCACGATGGTCAATTAGCAGTACAAAAAATAGCTAAGGAAGAAGAAATTGCTAAAAAAAGAATTCCGATGCTTAGCGATGCCCTTCACCCAAGGTCTATCCCCTTTATAGAGCATCAGATAGTAGCTTTTCCTGGTAGTGAAGACGCGCAAGGAAACCTTTGGATATCGTTAATAGTGGGACAAAGAGGCTTTATTAAAGCGCCATCAATTCACGAAATAATATTCGATATATCAAAAATAACGAGTACTAAAAATGATATTTTCTTTAAAAATATAGCAACTAATCCTACTGTAGGTTTATTGTTTCATGAAGCAGAAAGAAGGGCTAGATACAGAGCTTGGGGTAACGCAATTAAGAAAGACAACCTCCTTAGTTTTAATATCCATATGGGATACCCTAGTTGCCCTAAACACATTCAACAAGAAATTATTCAGTTGCCTAAAAATGTAGAACCAATTAGGCCTGAAATACAAAATGGAATAACTTTGAACGCATCCGAAAAAGAATGGATCGTTAATGCACATACTTTTTTTATCACTACACAGACTAAAAAAGGAGATATTGAAGCGTCACATAGAGGTGGTAATCCTGGTTTTATCGAAATTCTAGACAACGGTCATTTGCGCGTGCCTGATTATTTAGGGAATAGTATGTTTAGTACCTTAGGTAACATTTATGAAAATCCTAAAGCAGCTTTGCTTTTTGTGGATTATAAAAAAGGACAAACTTTGCAACTTAGTGGTTTAGCAAAGTTAGAATTTGATCAAAACTCCGATAAAGATTTTTATAAATCTGGTGAAACAGGCAGGTTTTGGACATTTGAAACAAAGCAATGGATAAAAACACTAAACCATCATCAAGTAAATAGCGCTTTTGTAGATTTTTCACCTTTTAATATATAGTTTTGAATGAACTCATTTAGACTTTTCGCTTTTAAGCGAAAAGTCTAAATGAGTTCAATACAAACAGATACGGGTTTAATTAAATGGGTAAACAAAATTAATTTTATAAAGTATACTAAATGAAGCTTGATATACTGGCTATTGCAGCACATCCTGACGATATTGAAATGTGTTGTGGTGCGACCATAGCAAAAGAAACTGCAAGAGGAAAAAAAGTAGGAATTGTTGATCTTACCAGAGGCGATTTAGGCACGAGAGGTACTGCAGAAACAAGAGATGTAGAGGCCGCTAACGCGGCCAAAATTTTAAATCTCACGGTACGCGAAAATCTTAGGTTTAGAGATGGTTTTTTTATAAATGACGAAGCACATCAACTAGAAGTGATTAAAATGATCCGGAAGTATCAACCAAAAATCGTGATTACTAATGTAGAAACGGATCGCCATCCTGATCATGGTAGAGGAAGTAAACTTGTAAGCGATTCTTGCTTTTTATCAGGCTTACGCAAAATAGAAACTTCTATAGATGGTGTTGCTCAGGATGCCTGGAGACCACAGCAAGTATTACATACCATACAATGGAACATTCAGGAACCCGACTTTGTTGTGGATGTAACGGGCTATATAGACACCAAAATAGAAAGCTGTTTGGCTTATAAAAGTCAGTTTTATAATGAGGATTTTGATGATAAAGAGCCTGAAATTGTAATTTCTGGGAAACAGTATTTAGAATTTTTAAA
>CAZLUS010000194.1:0-3216 GCA_964562775.1 uncultured Flavobacteriaceae bacterium
TCATCAGTGCTTTCATCATCAGTGCTTTCATCATCAGACGATTCCTCATTAGATGTAGTATCATCTATTGTTTCATCTTCTTGTGCTGTAATGGTATCAAGGAATAAATCGGTATCCTTACTGCAAGAAATAGAGAGGCTAATTGAAAGTGCTACGAGGAAAAGCATTATTTTGTGGAGATTGGTACGCATAACAAATGTAGGGTTTAGGTTCAACGTTTAGGTATTATTTGGAACATTTTTATGCTATTAAATCGTTTAAGTGTATCATATATTCGATTAATAACATTTTTTTGTTCCCCTAAGCTACGCATGTAAAAATCAAAAAGACGTTTCGTCGATGCTGTTTTCGATGAACTACATTTTTTTTTAACAATTTTAAGATTTCTTTATAGTTTTTTGTTTATGTGGTTTAGGAGGCCTTGGCTTTTACCCTACTGTTTATGAGTGTATGATATACGAATTATAGCTAAAGCGGATAAAAAAAATACCCGTTTGATAAAACGGGTATGCTATATATGATATTATGCTTGTACTTTTTTGAATCCCTTTTTAAGTTATTCTACTAACTTTTTGCCAATTTGGTAGTATTCAAAACCTAAACTTTTAAGATAGTAGTCTTTATATTGATTTCTGCCATCGAAAATTACAGCCTGTTTAAGACTTTGTTTTAATTCTTCGAAATCTGGCGAACGAAACTCTTTCCATTCCGTAAGTAGGATCATTGCATCTGCATCCTTTAAGGTTTCGTATTTAGAACTCTTATAACTTACATTTGGAACATCTTTAAGGTAAAAGTGTTTGGCTTCATCCATTGCTTTAGGATCATATGCCTTAATTGTAGCACCTCGTTTTACCAATTCTTTTATAATATAGATGGCAGGAGCCTCTCGCATATCGTCTGTTTGTGGTTTAAATGCCAAGCCCCAAACTGCAAAGCTTTTTCCTTTTAGGTTTTCACCAAATCTTTTAATTATCTTTTTTGCGATAGCCGTTTTTTGATCGTTATTCACTTTTTCTACGGCATCAATCATTCTAGCTTCATAGCCATACTCTGCTGCCGTCTTTTTTAAGGCCTTTACATCTTTAGGAAAACACGACCCTCCATAACCACTGCCAGGGTATATAAAACTATAACCAATCCTACTGTCAGAACCTATACCTATTCTAACTTTATTTACATCCGCGCCAACGAGTTCGCAAATATTAGCAATCTCGTTCATGAAAGAGATTTTAGTGGCTAGCATAGCATTTGCTACATATTTAGTCATCTCGGCAGATCGTAAATCCATGGTAATAATACGATCTTCACTTTGCCTAAAAAAAGCAGAATACAAATTCTTCATTTTTTCCATAGCTCCCTCATCATTTGCACCAATTACCACGCGATCAGGTTTCATAAAATCATTAATAGCATCTCCTTCTTTTAAAAATTCTGGATTTGAAACTACATGGAATGCTATATTTACGTTACGTTTTTTTAGTTCTGCGGCAATAGTATCTCTTACTTTATCTGCAGTGCCTACAGGAACGGTAGATTTGTCTACAACCACTAAAGGCGTAGTCATTTCTTGTCCAATTTCTTTTGCTACAGCGAGTACATATTTTAAATCGGCAGAGCCATCTTCTCCCATTGGAGTTCCTACAGCAATAAAAGCAATGTCACATCCATCTATATTTTCATTGAGTTTAGTGCTAAAGTCTAAAGTTTTGTTTTCAACATTACGCTTTATCATTTGTTCTAAACCCGGTTCATATATTGGGATTATGCCATTTTTTAAGTTTTCAATTTTTTCTGTATCAATATCAATGCAAGTTACCTTGTTGCCCATTTCGGCAAAACAAGTTCCACTCACTAAACCTACATATCCACTTCCTATAACAGTTAAATTCATTTTTTAAGATTATCGTTTAAGTATTGTCTTAAACAAATTTTATGCAAAAATAGTGTACACTTTGGTAAGTTATTAACCCTCAAGAGATATTTTTATAAAGAATTAGACTAAAAACATTTTTTATAGTTGTCTTACTCAAAAAGAGTATAAAAGCACTTTCAATTAATGATAGTAATTTTTGTACCATTTAATAAAAGCAGCAACCCCTTCTGTTATTCCTGTTTTGGTTTGGTAATTAAAATCTTGTTTAATTTGGGAAAGGTCAGCCCAAGTTTTTTCTACTTCGCCGGGTTGCATAGGTAGAATTGTTTTTATGGCTTTTTTACCTAGTGTAGTTTCTATAGCCTTTATAAAGTCCATTAATTTAACTGGCTTACTATTTCCTATATTATATATCTTGTAAACTGTAGACTGTTTTTCTGGAGCATCAATTACATTTACTATTCCTGTTACAATATCATCTATATAGGTGAAATCGCGTTCCATGTTTCCATTGTTAAAAACCTGTATTGGTTTATTGGCTATGATATTTTTTGTAAACATATATAAAGCCATATCTGGTCTTCCCCAAGGGCCGTATGCAGTAAAAAAACGAAGTCCTGTAGTTTTAAAATTAAATAAATGACTATAGGTATGCGCCATTAGTTCATTGCTTTTTTTGCTAGCAGCATAAAGACTTATAGGGCTATCAGTATGCAAGCTAGTTTTAAAAGGGACTTCGCTGTTAAGTCCGTAAACACTAGAACTACTAGCATAAATTAAATGACCTATTTTAAAATTTCTACAATTTTCTAAGATATTAAAAAAGCCTGTTATATTACTACTTATATAGGTTTCTGGATTTTCAAGACTATAACGCACCCCTGCTTGAGCTGCTAGATTACAGACTGTGTCTATTTTTTCTTTTTTAAAAAGTTGAGCGAGCTGTTCTTTATCTTCTAGGTTTAATCGAATAAAAGTAAGATTAGAAAAAGTACTGCTTTTAGCATTGAAATTAAATTGTGAAGCATCTTGCTTATTTATTCCCAATTCTTTAAGGCGGTCGTACTTTAATTTTTGACTATAATAATCATTGATATTATCGAGGCCTACAATAGTGACTTTTTTATGTAGTAAGGCTTTTATGGTATGAAAACCAATAAATCCAGCAGCACCAGTGACTAATATTTTCATTAAAAGCTTTTAAAAAAGAGTATGTTTTGGCATGCGAATTTAGAGGTTTATTCGTAAAATTATAAGCTAATAGTATCTAAATTGACTTTTTATCGAAATAAAATGATTTTAATCAAGTTAAGAGATAGAAACTATAGCATATAAAGAAG
>CAZLUS010000195.1:0-3097 GCA_964562775.1 uncultured Flavobacteriaceae bacterium
GGAAGTTTAAAACTGAACCAGGTGTTTTAGTTCGTGATTTTGGGTTTGCATCTTCACGTAAATTTATATGGGATATGCAAGCGGTTAAACTAGCTAATAGAGATGTTATGGCAGTTTCACTATACCCTAAAGAAGGAAACCCACTTTGGGAAGAGCAGTCTACAAAGGCAGTAGCTCAAACTTTGGTTTCTTATTCTAGATATACTTTTGATTACCCTTACCATAAAGCCATTTCTGTTCATGCTAAGAATCAAGGTATGGAGTATCCTATGATTTGCTGGAATTATGGACGACCAAACGAAGATGGTACGTATACGGATAGAACTAAGTACGGAATGATTAGTGTAATTATCCACGAAGTAGGTCATAATTACTTTCCTATGATTGTAAATTCTGATGAACGACAGTGGGGATGGATGGATGAAGGTTTAGATACTTTTATGCAGTACTTAGCAGAGCAAGATTTTGGTAAAAATAACCCAGATGTTATTGCACCAAATAACAAGTATCCATCACGAAGAGGTGAGCCTTCTAAAATTGTACCTTATATGGGTGGAGACCAAAGCAGAATAGCACCCATAATGTCTAATCCTGAGAATGTATATCAATTAGGGGCTAATGCATATGGTAAACCTGCTACGGCACTCAATATTTTAAGAGAAACAGTTATGGGAGAAGAATTGTTTGACCATGCATTTAAAACATACGCACAACGTTGGAAATTTAAACATCCAACACCAGAAGACTTTTTCCGTACAATGGAAGATGCTTCTGCTATAGATTTAGACTACTATTGGAGAGGATGGTTTTATACTACAGATTATGTTGATATAGGTGTAAAAGAAGTTAAAAAATATTACGTAACTGGAGAGAGAACTCAGCAAATGAAAGAATTTATGGCTGCTCGTAATTTAACAGATGCAGATGTACCTCCTTTAGTTTACTTGGTAGAAGAAGGTAGTGACGATTATAACGAAAGTCTAAAAGGTAAAAAACCATCAGATGTTGCGCCTACATTAAAAGAATTTATGATGGATAATTTAACTGAAGCTGAAAGAGCTCAAGTTGAGGAGCCTAAATTTTTCTACGAAATTACTTTTGATAAACCAGGTGGAATCCCAATGCCAATTATAGTAGAATATAAATATGCAGATGGTAGTACAGAAAGTGTTACCTATCCAGCAGAAATTTGGAGAAAGAATGATGACGAAGTAAAAAAAGTACTTTCTTCAGAAAAAGAACTAGTAGGTGTTGTAGTTGACCCTAAATTAGAAACTGCAGATATTGATACTACAAATAATTCTTGGCCAATAAAAGATGAAAAATCAGATTTTGACCAGTTTAAAGAAAAAGTAAAAGGGAAATAGTCTTTTTACTTATAAGATATAAAGCCCTGCAATTTGCAGGGCTTTTTTTATTTTACCCATAACTTCTCTTTATATTTGCGTATGCATTTTTTATTTATCAGTGGAGGAGAAATTTTCTTTATCATGTTTATTGTGGTAATGGTTTTTGGTGCCGATAAAATTCCGGGTATTGCTAAAGGGCTTGGCAAAGGTATGCGACAACTTAGAGATGCTACTGATGATATTAAGCGCGAAATTCAAAAAAGTGCAGATAAGCAAGGTATAGACACAGACTTTACCAAAGACATTAAGAAAAGCATAGACGATGTAAAGAAAAATGTTGAGGAAGTTACAGGTGCTGTAAAAAGAGGTGTTAAATAGATGTTTGAGAAATTACTAAAATGGGATAGCGATACGCTCATTTATCTAAATAACCTTGGTTCTTCAAATTATGATACATTTTGGCTTACAGTAACTTCAATAGCCACATGGGTTCCATTGTACTTATTTTTTCTTTTTCTTTTTTTTTATAAGCCACCTCTTAAAAAGGGGCTTTTAAAAGCGATTAGCTTTTTTAGTTTAGTAGGCTTTATTATTATACTCACGAATATCACCAAAAATTATGTGGAGCGACTAAGACCTAATAATGATACAGAAATAAATACCTTAATACGTACATTAAAAAGTCCAACAGATTATAGCTTTTTTTCGGGTCATGCTGCCAGTTCTATTTCTATAACTTTATTGGTGTTTTTAATGCTACATAAGCAATATCGTTGGGTGGGGATATTTTTTATATGGCCTATTTTATTTGGCTATAGTAGAATCTATGTTGGGGTGCATTTTCCTTTAGATATTATTGTAGGTGCTATAGTAGGGCTTTTTTTTGGGTATTTGTTTTATAGACTATATCAATTTTTAGTAAAGCGATTTGCACCAAATTTAAAGCACTCTGCTTAATGTAAGTCCGTCGCGAACAGGTAGAAGAACTGTTTCGACTCTTGGGTCGGTTTTAAGTTTTTGATTGTATTTTAATAATGCTTGAGTTGCTTTATCACCTTTTTGTAGTGGTTCTATAACTTTTCCAGACCATAACACATTATCAGATAAAATAAGGCTTCCTGAACGGCATTTTTTTATAGCTGCTTCAAAGTAATTGTCATATTGTTTTTTTTCTGCATCTATAAATACTAAATCAAAGGTGCTATCTAAATTTGGAATTATATCTAAGGCATCTCCTAAATGCTGTATAATTTGTTTTTTATAATCACTTTTGTTAAAATACTCCCGCTGTATAGTCTGCAATTCTTCATTAACATCTATAGTATGTAAAACCCCATCTTTTTGTAAACCTTCGGCAAGACAAATAGCAGAATAGCCAGTATAAGTTCCTATTTCTAAGATTTTTCTAGGAGCACTAATTTTTGACAATAAACTTAATACCCTCCCTTGAAAATGCCCTGTTATCATTCTGGGCTGAATGACCTTTTGGTGCGTTTCTCTAGTTAACTCTTTTAGAATTTTAGGTTCTTCTTCAGAGTTATTTGAAATATAATTTTCGAGCGTTTCTGATAAAAAATGCATGTTTAGCTTTTGGCAAAATTAACTAAATATGAGTTCAGTTTTATTTGGTTTTTTTAATAGAAAACACAACATATGTGTTAAAAGCTAGAAAGGTATAATTAGCACTTATTTAATATTAGACCTAATTTTAAATTCTTTGTTTATAAGACAATTAGGCATTACATACT
>CAZLUS010000196.1:0-3052 GCA_964562775.1 uncultured Flavobacteriaceae bacterium
AGGGTATATAGTCAATAAAAAGATCGGTAAGGATGCTGAAGTTTTTTCCCCAAGACAGTAACAAACTAAGAGCAAATCCTGCCAGCAACCACCATTTTAATCTTCCTCTTATTAAAAATAGTGCCAATACCGCTAAGAAAATAACAACTGCACCAACGTAGGCTGGCGCTGCCACTATAGGCTGATCTCCCCAATATAGAGGGATTTGATATAAGGTTTCTTGCGCTTGTTGGGGAGAAGCCCCCATTTTTAAAAGCACTTCTTCGGTGGCAGAATTTTCTGGAAATGATTCACTAGAGCCACCTCCCATAAATCTTGGAACTAATAAATTAAACGTTTCAAGTTTTCCGTAACTATAGGTAGTAATATAATCATAATCTAATCCTTCTATGTCCAGTTTTGGAGAACCATCTGGATTAATGGTTAAATCGCTTTTTCCACGCGTAGATGTATCTGCGTATTCTTTGGTTGCTAATAAATTGGTAGCATTTAATCCTAGTGCAAGCATAACTCCTGCCGCCATAACTCCAACTGATTTAAAAAAATGCGGAACCAATTTCTTTTTAAAAGCATCGATTAAATACGCAACTCCTAAACACAGTACAAGTAACATTAAATAATACGTCATTTGTATATGATTAGCAGTAAGCTCTAGGGCCATGGCGACAGTAGTGAGTAAAAATCCCCAAAGAAATTTACCTCTAAATGTAAGTATAATACCACTTAACACTAAAGGCATATAGGCAATAGCATGCGCCTTTGCATTGTGCCCAACGCCTAAGATGATAATGAGATAGGTAGAAAAACCAAAGGCCAAAGCTCCTAAAAAAGCAATCCTATAATCTAATTTTAAAACCAGAAATAAGATATAAATCCCAATAAAATACAAGAATAAATAATCTGCAGGTCTTGGTAAAAAACGTAGGGTTTCGTCTAGTGTTTTTATGTAATTATGAGGATATCTAGCACCTAACTGATAGGTAGGCATGCCTCCAAAGGCACTGTCTGTCCAATACGTTTCAGTATCATTTGTTTTTCTAAAATCACGCAATTCTTTTGCCATTCCATTGTGCTGCGCAATGTCACTCTGAAAAATTGTTTTACCGCTTAATACTGGATTGAAATACAAGAGCGAGGTTATTACAAATAGTAGTAAAATCACCAAATGTGGTACTACTTTTTTAACTGAAATTTGCATACAAGAAAGTTGATTTATAAAAATCGAAAATTAGGAAAAATATTGAAGAAATAAGGGCTCTATTGCTAAAAACAAAATGGTCTAGTCTATTTCTTCATAATCTACATATTCACCAACGGTATTACTCTTCTTTTTAGTATTTGGTACTTTATCTATTGTAACGCTCCCTTCTTTTTCTTGGGAAGCACCCGGAGGTTTCATATTTCCGAAGTCGGCACCAAAACGTTCTGCTAACTTCTTAGAAAAATATTTCATAATATAAGGTGCCGTGAGTTTCAAAATTATTTTAAGCCCATAGTATACTAGCAGGATAATTAAAATCGTTTTGAGGAATGTCATCATATCAATAAAATAAGTTTCAAAAATACAAATAGTGCTACAAAAAGCCTGTATAAGCCTATTAAATAAATGATAAATCTTATATCTTTGATGTTAAACCCAACCGTATGAAATCGTTTTCTCTTTCACTTACCCTACTTTCTATTTTTTCTTTTTTTATTGCTAAGGGTCAGTATACCGAAACAATAAATAATAATAGACCTGGTGGTTCTCAAGGAGCATTTTCTGTAGGTACTAATGTGTTGCAATTTGAAGGCGGATTTGGATTTGGTTCAGAAAACCATCGTCTATTACAAACAGACGCAAGTGCTTTTGCTGTAGATTATTCTATACGCTTTGGGTTTTGGAAAGAAGAATTAGAAGTTAGTTTAACGGGTGAGTTTCAATCGAATAATGTAACCGATTCTCGTGGAGCTGTTCCAACAGAATTTAGACAAAGTAACTTTAGAAGCAATACACTAGGAGCTAAATATTTGGTTTATGACCCCTACAGGAAAAGAGATCTCGAAGGACCTAATCTTTATAGCTGGAAAGCCAATAATAGATTTCAATGGAGAGATTTAATTCCAGCTATTTCTGTTTATGCGGGAGCTAACTTTGATACAGCCGACAACCCATTTACACCAGAAGATGCCTTTAGTATTAGTCCGAGAGTATCTGTACAAACACAAAATAACTTTAAAAGTGGTTTTGTTTTGGTTACTAACATAATTGCCGATCGTTTTACAACACAAGCTCCCACGTATGGATATATTGTAACCATGACCTATTCTGTTACAGATTGGTTTTCTGTTTTTATTGAAAATCAAGGATTTAATAGTGATTTTTATGCAGACAACTTATTAAGAGGTGGTGCTGCGGCTCTAATTACTAAAGATTGGCAAGTAGATGCTTCATTTTTATACAGTCTAAAAGACACTCCAACAAGGACCTACGGCCGAATTGGTGTTTCCTATAGATTTGACTTTCACGGAGAAGATGAGTATATTGAAGAAAAAGGAAAGGCTGGAAGAGAAAAAAGAAAAGCCGAAAGAGATAAAAAGAAAGGCAAAAAAGATAAAAAAGAGAAAAAGGAAAAAAATAATAGAAAAGATGGTTTTGAAGGCGATGATGATGGAGATGGTGAAGATGATGGAGGTATAAAGAAACCTAATACAGCCGATTGAATATTGAAATATGATTACAGTACAAGAAGTAACTAACAAAAAACAATTAGTCAAATTTGTAAAGTTTCCTTTTAAACTTTATAAAGATTGTGACATGTGGGTGCCACCCCTTAGCAAAGATGAGCTTGAGACATTAGATAAATCTAAAGATCCTGTATTTAATAATGCAGATGCAAATTATTATTTAGCATATAAAGATGGTAAAATTGTTGGACGAATTGCCGTAATAATAAATCATCTAGAAATCAATGAAATTGGCAAAAAGAAGGTCCGTTTGGGTTGGTTAGACATGATTGACGACATCAATGTTACAAAAGCATTGCCCGAAAAAGTTTATGAAATTGCTGGA
>CAZLUS010000197.1:0-3030 GCA_964562775.1 uncultured Flavobacteriaceae bacterium
CATATATATATAGGTAAAGGTAAAACTATAGAAGGTTTTGAAGCGGCTACTTATGCCGAGGAAAAATTAATTACAACCAAAGACACCTCAAATATTATTGGATGTAAAACGATGCTAAGTTATATTTATAGTACGCAAGATTTTTTTGAAGAGTCAGAAAAAATAAGAATGGAAGCTATACATCTAGCAAAACTATCTAAAAGTTATTCAGACTTGGTTATATTATATAATAATCAAAGTTATGATCTAGGAAAACAAAATAAATTTGAACAAAGACTAAAATATAGTAGGCTAGCCTACGAAACCAACAAAAAAAACCCATTAAAAGAGTATTTAGAAGTACGGATGCTCAAAGAACTTATTTCAGACTATTTAGACTTAGATAGTTTAAGGGTGGCAAAAAAACATCTAGATATTATGGTTTCAATTAAACCATTAGATTCGATGAGTGGAGAAGATAGAATTCTTGCTGAAGAGGCCATCGCAAACTATGCTTTTAAAACTGGAAATTATAACAAAGCACTTGACTTAGCGCTAAAAAATAAAGACCAGCAATTTAAACAACTTACTATGGAAGGAAGACTGCATAGTGAATTATTTATCTCAGAAATTTATGAAAAAATGGGGATGCATGAAAAACAAGCAAAACATCTCAACAATTATATTTCTTTAAGCGATTCTCTAAATACTGCAAAAAATAGGCAAACACTAACTTTTTACCAAACAAAATACGAGACTGGAAAAAGAGACAATACTATTGCGGCTCAAAAAAAGGATCTAGAATTACTGAGCCAAAAAAACAAAATTAAAAACCAATGGTTGTTATTTGGTGCATTAGGTTTGGTATCGCTCTTTGGTTTTGTTTTAATGATTCGTTATAGAAACCAACAAAAAAATGAGCAGCGTATTCAGAGCAATTTTTCTAAAAAACTCCTGGTAGCTCAAGAGAATGAACGCACTCGAGTTGCAAAAGATCTGCATGACAGCGTAGGACAGCAACTCTCTATTATGATGCGAAAAGCTGAAAATGACCAACAAACAGAATTGGCAACTATGACAGCAAATACCTTAGAAGAAGTAAGAAATATTTCTAGAGGTCTCTACCCTCCTATGCTAAAGAAATTAGGGCTTACTAAGAGTATTTCGCAAATGCTATTTGAAATAGACGAAGAAACTGAAATGTTTGTCTCTACAGAAATAGATACCATCGATGCCTTTTTTAATGAAGAGGAAACCTTAAACTTCTATAGATTTATTCAAGAAAGTGTTACTAATGTTATTAAGCACTCTCAAGCACAAACATTGTCGGTTGTAATTAGTTTGAAAAACAATAAACTCAAAACTATCATAAAAGACAACGGAAAAGGATTTACCTCCAGTAAAGAACTAGTTAAAAATAGTCTAGGATTAAAGACCATGAGTGAACGTATTAAATTATTAAGAGGAACTTTTTCGGTACAAAGCCTACAAACAAAAGGAACCACCATAGAAGCTATTATCATTAAATAACACAAACCAAAATTATGATTTCTAATTGTACTTTATTAGTAGCAGATGATCATCCTCTATTGCTTGAAGGATTGGTTACCGCTCTAGAAAATTTCAACTATAATGTAATTGCCTCTTGTGATAATGGAGCCAAAGCTTTGGATCAAATTATAGAATTAAAACCTTCTATAGCTATTCTAGATATAGAAATGCCTTATTTATCGGGTATTGAGGTGATTCAAAAATGCAGAGAAGTAAATATAGACACTAAGTTCATTATTCTTACCTCTCACAAAGAGAAAGGGTTTATTTTACAAACACAAGAATTAAAAATTTCTGGTTATTTATTAAAAGAAGAACCTTTTACAGAAGTACATAAATGCATTCAAGAAGTTGCAAAGGGAAATTGTTACTACAGCAAAACATTTAATACTATTCTTAAAAATGAAATTGCTCCAGAGATTGCACGCATTCAATATTTAACACCTTCAGAAAGAACCATTGTGCGATTAATTGCATTAGAAAAAACCTCAAAACAAATTGCCGATATGTTAGGACTTTCTGTAAGAACTATAGACAACCATCGCGCCAATATTATTTCAAAATTAGAACTCCCATCCAAAACAGATGCGCTCACTGTTTGGGCAAGAGAGCACAAATCTTTTTTAAACAGTATTTAATATTTAGGTAGTGCTACCTAATATCTCTCATAACTACCTATTACAGGCAGGAATCTAGGTACGTAGTTTTGTTTCAAATAAAAGCAAGAAGCTTTTTAAGTTAAAATCCGTTAAACAAAACAAACAATTATGAAACCTATTCACAAAATTATTATTTGCCTAGTAGTAACGTCACTTTTTCATACCTCTATTATGGCGCAATCCATGAATGCCTTTTTAGAAGGAAGCAATGACAAAAAAATAAGTCTTAAACTTGGAGTTGGCTATTTTCATGCCTTATTAAGTGACGAAGGCGTAAGTTATACCAATGCTACATACGATCCAAATATAGGGGCAGGTGTAAGTTACTTCTTAGGAGTTGACTATAATATTACCGAAAGTATTGCTATAGGTATAGGTTATAATGGCACCTATGGGAAAGCAGATTTTATTAGAAATGCTGTTGTAGATTCGCAACCCATTAATGGTTTTTTAGAAGCTGGAGCTGTTACTAATACCCATATTTTATTAAATCTTAGTTATTCTCCTGCAGGTTCTGGAATACAGCCTTATGCAAAATTAGGGTTTGGGTATCTTATTCAACAAGTAGAATTAGGAGATGTGCCTTTAAACCTAACCAATAATGTTGAAACAGAAATATTTCCAGACTACAAATCGAGTGGTTTTGGAGTATTACCAGAATTAGGTGTTCGTTATGGTAACTTTTTCTTATCGGCTGCCTATGGTTTTTCTTTAGAAAGACTTACTGGAGAAGACAACCCAGATGGGTTTGTGTCTACGGGAAGTTTAACCTCGCAATCGCTTCAAGTAAATGTTAGTTATCGCATCTTTTTATTTTAAATAGATCCCCACATTATTTAGT
>CAZLUS010000198.1:0-2930 GCA_964562775.1 uncultured Flavobacteriaceae bacterium
GAAGAAGGTAAAGAGCATTTTAATGTGTCGGAGTGGCCAAGTTATAGTGCAAAGAAAAAAGATCATAAATTAGAAGAGCTTATTGAAGAAGTCGAGGAGGGAGAAATGCCTTTAAATTCCTATACATGGCTACATGGTAATATTAGCAATGAAGAAAAAGAAGCAATCATTTCTTGGGCGAAAAAAGCGAGAGAGAACTATAATTTGGAATAGTTTTTATTAGTTTAATAACAAGGTATAATCAATCTCTATTACCGATAGGCTATTAAATGGCTTTTTAGTCGTTTGCATAATCAAATCTTTTAAAGCACTTAATTCTTGTCTATTAAATAGTATTGATAAATTATGTTATTTAGTGTGAATAGGGATTTTGCGTTTAATTATCATTTGGTTGTATTTTCTTTCCCAATAGTCTATTTCAATACCGCGAACGTATTTTTGAAACGCTTTTAGTTCGCCATCTGTAAACTCTAAATAGATGTTATTAAAGGTTAAATAATATTTTTTGCAAGTGTCGCAATAACAAAGCTGCCCGTTACAATTTTTTGCTAAAGTTTTAATTTGATGGCACATAGTTCAAGTTTAAGAATGAATTATTGTGATTCTTAATTTAGTAACAGTCCATAAGGAGCTGTTCGCTATTTTCAAAATCACTTAAAGGTTTTTGTAATTCGTTATTAGTGATAAAACCTAATGTATCTAATACACCTTGCTGCATTGCTAATGAACCGCAAATCAGTATAGTGCCTCCTAGTTCTAAAACTTCAGCAATAAATGAAGCGTCCATTAATAATAAATGTTGAACATACTGTTTTTTATGTCCTACTTGTGAGTAAGCAATTTTATATTTTTTTAATTGGGATTTAGATAGCGATTTATCAATAGCTTCTCTGTAGAGGTCGAAAGAGGCTTCGGTTTTGCCTCCTCCAATACAATTGCAAAGGAGTTTTGTTTTTATTTTCGGCTATCATCCCTAAGAAAGAGGCAATACCAGTGCCATTGGAAATGAGTAATTTAGTATGATTATTGTTGGGTAAATGAAATTTAGGATTTTTTTGAATTGTTGCTGTTATTTCCTGTCCAATATCAATTCGATTTATATAAGAAGAGCATTTTCCGTTATTATGTTTTTTTATGCTTAATACAATAGCTTTTCCAGTTTTTGCAATAGAATATTGGCGTTTAATTTTTTCTTCATCTGGAATAATATTTATTAAATCTCCAGATTGAAATTTTATTTTTTTCTGTGGAAGCAATTTTAATAAAAAAGTATGATCTGTGTTTAATTTGCTCCGTTCTACCACCTTAAAGGAGGCCTTTTTTAATATGATTTTTTTTGTTTTTGGCCATGTTAAATCTAAAGAAATGTTTTTATTTAGACTTATTAAAAATAAATTACAAATATAGATCTCGATGAAGAGTAATGCAAGTTATTTAGAATAAATCTTAATAATTTTCTATTTAGTATGAGAAATCGATTTATTTAGAATTAAAAACCATTAAAAGAAAATAGCATTAGCCACTTTTAACCGAAAAAAAAGCGTAAATTTGCATGCAATTATAACAGTAATTGCACAATGACTGCACACGAAAATAAAATTGTAGGAGAAGGATTAACATATGATGATGTATTACTTGTTCCTGCTTTCTCCGAAGTACTCCCAAGAGAAGTTAATATTCAAACGAAATTTACTAAAAACATTTCCATAAATGTTCCTATTGTATCTGCTGCGATGGATACCGTTACAGAAAGCGCTATGGCTATTGCTATAGCACGAGAAGGCGGTATAGGTGTTTTGCATAAAAACATGACCATAGAGCAACAAGCTCAGGAAGTACGAAAAGTAAAACGTGCAGAGAGTGGAATGATCTTAGATCCAGTAACCCTGCCATTGTCATCAACAGTTTTTGATGCTAAACAAGCGATGAAAGAGCATAGCATTGGAGGTATTCCAATTGTAAATGAGAAAGGAAAATTAGAAGGTATTGTTACCAATCGTGATTTGCGTTTTGAACATCAAAACGATAGAGCAATAGTTGAGGTAATGACTAGCGAAGGTTTAGTAACAGCCCCAGTGGGAACCTCGTTAAAAGATGCGGAAAAAATTCTTCAACAAAATAAAATTGAAAAACTGTTAATCGTTGAAGGAGATAAACTTGCTGGTTTAATTACATTTAGGGACATCACTAAAGTGACTCAAAAACCTATAGCAAACAAAGATAGTTATGGACGATTACGTGTTGCTGCCGCTTTAGGGGTTACAGTAGATGTTGTAGAACGAACAGAAGCTTTAGTGAAAGCACAAGTAGATGCAGTAATTATAGATACTGCTCATGGTCATACTAAAACAGTTGTGGCAGCTTTAAAATCGGTAAAAAAGAAATTTCCTAAACTAGAAGTTGTTGTTGGCAATATTGCTACTGCCGAAGCTGCTAAATATTTAGTAAATGCTGGTGCAGATGCGGTTAAAGTAGGAATTGGTCCAGGGTCTATATGTACCACGCGTGTAGTTGCAGGTGTTGGTTTTCCTCAGTTTTCTGCAGTATTAGAAGTGGCTGCGGCTATAAAAGGAACAGGTGTTCCTGTAATTGCAGATGGCGGTATACGTTACACTGGTGATATTCCAAAAGCGCTTGCCGCTGGTGCAGATTGTGTGATGCTAGGGTCTTTGTTAGCAGGGACTAAAGAATCTCCAGGAGAAACCATAATCTATGAAGGACGAAAGTTTAAATCATATAGAGGAATGGGATCTGTTGAAGCAATGAAAAAAGGAAGTAAAGATCGTTATTTTCAAGATGTTGAAGACGATATTAAAAAGTTAGTACCAGAAGGCATTGTTGGAAGAGTGCCTTATAAAGGTGAATTGGTAGAAAGTATTCATCAGTTTATAGGTGGACTGCGCGCCGGTATGGGGTATTGTGGTGCGAAA
>CAZLUS010000199.1:0-2833 GCA_964562775.1 uncultured Flavobacteriaceae bacterium
GTTACAAAAAGTAAAGAATTGCATAATCTTGAAAATGGCACTATAATAATTATCGATAATGAAATAAAAGTAGCCTGTAAAAATGGATATATTAATATTAAAGACATACAGCTACCGAATAAGCGAAAAATGGATTCAAAATCACTTTTAAACGGTTTTGAATTTACTAAAAATGCAAAAATGCTCTAAACCCCTATTACCATTAGCCTAAGAGAAAATACCGATGAAATGCATAGCTTTATTAACAAATGAGCGAAGTTATTAACAAATGCCCGTATTTACTGGGCTTTTCCTTGTATGAATGAATTATACGTATAAATTTGTTACAGATTTTAACATTTATGTTGAAAACCAAACATTTAACAATTTAAATTTAACATTTTATGAACAAAACAGATTTAGTAAACAGTATGGCTGAAAATGCAGGTATCACAAAAGCTGCAGCAAAAAAAGCATTAGACGGATTATTAATTGATATCGAAGGGTCTTTACAAAAAGGAAATCGTGTATCTTTAGTAGGATTTGGTTCTTGGTCAGTTACAAGAAGAGCTGCTAGAGACGGAAGAAACCCACAAACTGGTAAAACAATAAAAATTAAAGCTAAAAATGTAGTAAAGTTTAAGGCAGGTTCTGACTTAAGCGATGCTGTAAACTAAGCCTAATTTGTTTACAATATTGAAGCCTGCTAAATTAGCAGGCTTTTTTTATGGTATAAATTTGACAATCAAATAATTGCATATCTAAAAAATAGTATTACTTTTAAGTAGTCATTAACCTACACCAACCGTGAAAAAACCAGAAAAAGGAAGTTTACTCATTGCAGAACCATCTATCATTGGAGATTTATCTTTCAATCGTGCTGTGGTACTTTTAGCTGACCATAATGATTTAGGTTCCGTAGGATTTATACTCAATAAAAAGCTAGACTATAACCTCAATGACTTGGTTGACGGTACAGACTCGGAGTTCCCTGTATACAATGGAGGTCCTGTAGAACAAGACAATCTCTACTTTATTCATAAATCACCAGAACTTATTCCCGACAGTATAGAAATTTCTCAAGGCATATTCTGGGGTGGAAATTTTAATGTGGTTCTAGAGCTTATAAACTCAAAAAAAATATCTTGTGAGGACATCAAATTCTTCTTAGGGTATTCGGGGTGGGATGAAAAACAACTTAATGATGAATTAGATTCACATGCCTGGTTAGTTACTCAAAACACCTACAAAAACAAAATTATATCTAAGTGCTGTAATGAGTTTTGGAAAGAGAAAATGCTAGAGATGGGTGGTGACTACTCCATTTGGTCTAATGCGCCAGAAAACCCAAGCTATAACTAGGCTAAACGTAATTTTACATTCAGATTTTTCAGAATATCTAGAGCTACAGTATTACCATATTTCTTTTTACGATACTGACCAATAGACTGTATCCCTACTATAGTATTTGTAATAAATAACTCGTCTGCCTTTTGAAGCTCAAAAGGAGAGATTGAAGCTTCTTCAATCGTATAATTAGGGTTGTTTTGTAGTAAACTTAGTATTTGTTTTCGCATTACGCCTTTTAGACACCCATCCTCTAAAGGTGGCGTTTTTATACTATGTCCTTTAACTAAAAACAAATTACCATTTAATGCTTCAATAATAGATTTATTGGTATTTAGAACTAGGCAATTATCCCAACTGTTCTCTTTTGCATAAACACTACCAATCACCTGAATTGCTTTATTATTAGTCTTTAAACCTGACAGAAAACCTGGTGCTACATGAAAATCTTTATACAAATCAACTGTATAATTTTCATAAGAATTAGTTATATAAAACGGGTTATCTAGTGGTTCTGCAACTATAGAAAAATTAATTCTAGCATCACTGCTTGGGAGGTACTTACCACCTTCACCTCTATCCACATTTAGGCGTATTCGAGATGAGTTATCGGCATATTCATTAGCACTTACAGTTTTTAGAATTTCGTCTTCAAAAAACTCCATAGTGTAATCCATTGGGATATCCATACGAAGAATACGCATCGATGACATTAACCTAAAATAATGGTCTTCTAAAAATAGTATTTTATTATTTACAACACGGATAGTCTCAAATAAACCATCACCATACTTATAGCCTCTATTTTCTATAGAAACTTTAGCATCTTCAGTTTTGACTAGATTTCCATTAAAATTTATCATAAAAAAAGTCTCGATTAATCCCGATAACTATCGGGACGAGACAAAGATACAGTTTGTATGTAAAAAAGTTCTAGGCAGAACCTAAAACTTGTTTAAGACTACCAATCATATTTTCCCAAAGCATCTTAGATTCTTCAACTTCATCTTCATCAGCAAAATCAGTAACCATAAGAGAAACATCTTTAGTGATTTCATCAACCTGAATGCGTATTTCAAAATAGCAAGAACTCCCTTCTTCTTCGTCTTCTAACCAACGAAACTTTACACGCTCCCCACTCTTTTTTAGCAATAACTTAGCTTGCTCTTCACTTCCATCCCATATAAAAGTGAATAATTCTCCTCGACTATTTACATTATCTGCATACCATTCAGACATCCCAGAAGGTGTAGAAATGTATTGAAATAATAATGAAGGTGAGGCGTGAATAGGAAACTCTAATTCGTACTTAATTTTATCGTCCATCTATGAAATAAATTATGAGTCCAATATATATAATATAAATTTAGATTAAAACATAAAGCACAAAATATTTTTTGGATTCTTATGCTTGCCGTACTAGAATTTGTTTTTATATTTGCACCCGCAAACGGCGAGGTAGCTCAGTTGGTTAGAGCGTCGGATTCATAACCCGGAGGTCACGAGT
>CAZLUS010000200.1:0-2769 GCA_964562775.1 uncultured Flavobacteriaceae bacterium
TATTGTAGCTGGACAAGTTCAAATGCTTTAGTACATTTTCAACTTTATTGAAAAGCTAGCCCTGGTTATAACTAGGGCTTTTTTATTAGTTTAAATTTCTTCTTTGAATAAAGAAGCGTTTGAGCAGTTCTGAAGCTTCTTTTTCCAATATACCAGAGATTACTTCTGTTTTGGGGTGTAAAGTTGTACCCATAACACTATAGCCCCTTTCTAAATCTGAAGCCCCATAGACAATTTTTGATATTTGACTCCAGTATAGTGCTCCCGCACACATTTGACAAGGTTCTAGCGTAACATATAATGTACAACCCGTTAAATACTTGCCTCCTAAAAAATTAGCCCCTGAAGTAATTGCTTGCATTTCGGCATGAGCAGTTACATCATTTAATTGTTCGGTTAGGTTATGACCCCTAGCTATAATTTTATTTTTAATAACAATAACAGCTCCTACAGGCACTTCTCCTTTTTCAAAAGCATCTTTTGCTTCTTGCAAGGCTTTTTTCATGAAGTACGTATCGTCAAAAAGGTTTTCTATTTCCATAATTACTAAAAAGGTTTTCAAAACTACAACACTGCTAGAAACATTAAATGCTTAAATATGGGTATTTTTGTTTTTTATCTCTTTGAAAAAACTACTTAAAAATATTAACTCGCCTGCAGACCTAAAAAAACTAGAAAAAGGTCAACTCTCTGTATTAGCAAAAGAACTTCGCGATTTTATTATTGATATCGTTGCTACCAAAGAAGGCCATTTAGGAGCAAGCTTAGGCGTAGTAGAACTTACTATTGCGCTTCATTATATTTTTAATACCCCAAACGATAAACTCATTTGGGATGTAGGCCATCAAGCTTACGGTCATAAAATCTTGACAGGTAGAAAGGCTATTTTTGATACCAATCGCCAACTTAATGGTATTAGTGGCTTTCCCAAAATGAGCGAAAGTAACTATGATAATTTTGGAACAGGGCATAGCTCTACTTCTATCTCTGCCATATTAGGCATGGCAATCGCATCTAAACTAAAAGGAGAAAAAGAGCTGCAGCATATAGCGGTTATTGGCGATGCATCAATAGCTAGCGGAATGGCATTTGAAGGCCTCAACCATTTGGGAGTAACCAAGGCCAATGTCCTTATTATTTTAAACGATAATGCTATTGGTATTGATCCAAGTGTGGGCGCTCTAAAAAAATATTTAACCAATGTTAAAAAAGGAACCGCTAAAGACGAAAATATTTTTGAATGCTTAAACCTAAACTATTCTGGCCCCATTGATGGGCATGATATTAATGCTTTACTTGCTGAATTAGACCGATTAAAATCGATTCCTGGACCAAAACTTTTGCATGTTATTACTACAAAAGGAAAAGGCTTACGGCAAGCAGAAGAAAACCAAGTCACCTACCATGCACCGGGTAAATTTGATAAATCTACAGGAGATTTAATACAAAAATCTTCTGAAAATATAGCTCCAAAATACCAAGACGTTTTTGGGCATACTATAGTTGAACTTGCAAAAAAAAATAAAAATATTGTAGGTATTACCCCTGCTATGCCAACAGGCAGTTCTTTAAAATTTATGATGGATAAAATTCCTGATAGGGCTTTTGATGTTGGTATTGCCGAACAACATGCTGTTACCATGGCAGCGGGGATGGCAGCAGAAGGTTTAGTCCCTTTTTGTAATATCTATTCTACTTTTTTACAACGGGCTTACGACCAAGTAATACATGATGTTGCTCTGCAAAAACTACCCGTAATTTTTTGTTTAGACAGAGCTGGTTTGGTTGGTCAAGATGGTCCCTCCCACCATGGGGTTTTTGATTTGGCCTATTTAAGATGTATTCCTAACCTTATCATTTTTGCACCTAGAAATGAGACCGAATTACGCAACATAATGTATACGGCACAGCTTGGCTTAGAACATCCTATTGCAATACGATACCCTAGAGGCAGAGGGGTTCTAAATGAATGGAGAACACCATTTAAAAATATTGAAATTGGCCTCTCAAAAGAACTTAAAAAAGGGGCAAAAGTAGCCGTGCTCTCCATTGGAGCTATTGGTAATACCGTTTCTAATGTTATAAATGAGATGGGGTCTTTAGAAGAAATTGGTCATTACGATATGCGATTTGTAAAACCACTTGACACCAATAGACTTTCAAAAATTTTTAAAACTTACAAGCATATAATTACTATTGAAGACGGATGTAAATCTGGAGGTTTTGGAAGTGCTGTACTAGAATTTGCTAATGAAACAAAGGCAACAATTCCTATACACATTATGGGGATTGATGATGATTTTATACCCCATGGCACCACAGAAGAACTACATAAAATTGCTAAAATAGACGCGGCGTCCATCAAAAAAACGATAGAAAAGCTCCTTTCACTTAGCGCATAAGACGTTTACAGTTGTTTTCCCATAATCTTATTATGAATATGTACTGCTGCACTATCAGATAAGCTTGCTACATAACAACAGGTGTTTAATAATATGGTGTAAATTGAAACATCTGTTTTTTGATAGAACTCTGGTAAGGTTTGTAGCATTAATTTGTCATAGTTTGAGGCAGCTCCGTCTTTGGTTCTCACCAAAGCAGTAATATACACGTCAAGAATATCAGAAATAATTTTATAGCCTGCAATTTCTTTTTCAATAACTTCTTGCGACTGGTAAATTTTATCTACACTCAATGCAATAATATCTGTAATTTGAGCTTCATATTTACTCTTATCTAATAGAGAAACATTAAAAGACCCATTTAATA
>CAZLUS010000201.1:0-2767 GCA_964562775.1 uncultured Flavobacteriaceae bacterium
GCCAGTTCTTTAGGAAAGCTAAAAGACCCTAAGCCAAAAAACTGGGATGATAATTTAGATGAAGTGAAATAATTAGAATTGATTTTTTCACATTAAGTATATAAAGTAAAAACCGCAATACTCATAGCTCCTATGAATATTGCGGTTTTTCTATTCTTTACATAGTAGTTTACCGCTTAGGTACTTTTATGTCAACTTCTTTGCCAATAGCTTTTTCATCAATCTCTTGAAATATGCCACAAAAAACTTGCTTTCTAATTAATGAAGGTTTCTTTTTTTTGGCCATCGCCGCGATTTGAGGACTTAGAAAATTCATGCATTAAAAACGATACTATGGCGTCACTTATTGTTTAAAAAAGAGGCTTAGTTTCTCTATTAGGATTAAAGAGAGATATACCTACCTCGTGGGTATTTTACTTGAAAAGAAGAGCTTTCTTTCTTATTCTCTTTAGGGGCTATGTTTAGCATCCATGTTAATAAACCCTTCTTTTTATCATAATCAGCAGTATAGATTTCTACATCATCTACTTTGATGTTCTTATTTTGAGACTTTGGAATTCTATCCATTAATTTTAAAGCAATAGCAGTATTCTTATTATTCTTAACTTCAAGGTCATAGGTGCGATTAAGAATACGATTACTTCCTGTAAACGATTTGCTTTTAAAATTGCGTTGTTGCTTTCTAGTAACTGTAATATTTGGATCTATACCTAAAGAGAGTATCATTTCTTTTTTTACAGTATATGGATCTATAGTTGTTTTGCCAGCATAGGTTCCTTCAAAATAAATAGTTGCTTCTCCAGGTAGTAATTGGTGTTTTTCCCAATCTGTAAAACTGGCAGTTAAGAATACATTTTCATTAATTAATGGTGCTGCAAAATATTCATATGTAGCAGGCATCTTAAAGGTGTTAATTTCAATGGCAGTAATATCTCCATCAGATACTATAGAATAAGGCTTTTTAATTACAAATTTAGTATTGGTTAGATTATCTTGTAAGGTACTTTTTTTGGTGGTAATTAAAACAACACCATTAGCACCTCTACTACCATATATTGAAGTTGCACTAGCATCTTTTAGGGTTTCTATATATTGAATTTCATTTTCATCTAAATCCCCAACCTCGTATTCTTTAACGGGTACACCATCAATAATAAATAAAGGGGAATTAGTATTTGATATACTTGAGAAACCTCTAATTCGAATATTTCGAGAACTCCCAGAAGAATTACTAATATTTACTCCTGCTGCTCTTCCTTGTAAAATTTGTTCTGCAGAAACGGATGATACAGCTGATGTTATATTTTCTCGTTTTGTCCCATATCCAGAAATAACCACTTCATCTAATTGTGAGGCATCTTCTTCCATACGTATATTTATTACAGAAGAGTAGATGGGTAACTCTGTTGATTTCTGACCTATATATGAAAATTGCAACTCTTTCCCACTGCTTACATTTAATTCATAGTTTCCATCAAAATCTGTTTGGGTTCCAGTAGTGGTTCCTTTTACAACAATAGTCACTCCTGGTAGCGGTTGCCCAGATTCATCTGTCACCGTACCAGCAATTTTTTTAACCGTTGGGTTAAACGCATACCCTTTCTTTTTAGTAGCCGTTTTATTTCTTAGAGCGTAAGTACTTACAAAATTGAGATACTTTGTTCCCAAATTTGGTTTGGCAACATTGTAGCTTGGGTTTCCTGTAGATAGTACAATAGCTATATTATCCCAGTCTTTGCCAGTTTTTTGATACACGTTGGCTTTATAAGCTAGGTTTAAAGGAGCATTTAAATTTTTAGATTTGATGTCATAATTAGGAATCCAACCTGCATCTGGCACCAAATAAGATAATTTAATATTTAATTGGGTTGAAGCCGGTGCATCAAATTTTATAGTTAATTCGCCTTGTGGTAATGCAGGGGAGTTATTGGCTTCTGCTAATTGATTTTGTGTATCTCTGATATTTTTATTCAGTTCATTTATTTCTAAATTGAGTTTGTAAATTTCATTTTTAATAGCTGTAATACGTTCTCTATAATAGGTGCTAATCTCTTTAAATTTTTGAATATCTAAAGCTTCATTATCACCAGCAATAATGCGATTCTTGGTGATAACTATTTCTTCTTCTTCTAGTCCAGCTATTTTATTTCGAAACAGTGTTATCTCTAGATGAAACGCTTCAATATCAGCCTCCCATTTTTTTGTTTCTGGGTGGCTTTCAGATTTTTCTAAATAATTAATGTCATAAGCCATGGATAAAATAGAAACAGCTTGTAGCCCAGAAATTTGAATGCTACTTTCATCAATTTTATGTGATAAGCCCGTGAATACAACTTCTGAGGTTCCAGATTTTAAATTACAATTGGCATTTCGTGTAATTTGAGCACCACTTAAATAGACCGTAACTTCTTTAATTTTAGAAGGGACTTTTAAATCGTTTGCAAAAATAAAATAGGGGAGTACTACTACAAAAAGGAATAACTTTTTCATAAGGATTGGTTTTTAAAGTTGTTATAAACTTAGATGTAGTCTAATTGATTTAAAAGAATAACTTAGTGACACTAGGTATTAAGAAAGGCAAATAGCACTTTGAATTAGGGAAGTCCGAATTACGAATTTATGTCAGGTCGAGCGGAGTCGAGACCTAAGAAATGTTTGTTTTTAATGACCTCTCGACTGCGCTCGAGGAAACATAAGTCATTTTTATTGACATAGGTTAACAAAAGAATGAATTTAAATTGAACTTACTTTAGCCTAAAAACTTGGC
>CAZLUS010000202.1:0-2564 GCA_964562775.1 uncultured Flavobacteriaceae bacterium
GATGATGCAATGGAGACATCTTAAATATGCGTCTGCCTTCACCGAATTTTTTTCGTGTATATTTAAAATAACTCACCTGCATAATCACAGATAAATTCTCTGCTAAGAAAATGCCGCATAGAATTGGTATTAACCATTCTTTACGGACTGCAATAGCTATTACTGCTATAATGCCTCCTATAGTTAAACTTCCTGTATCACCCATAAAAACTTGAGCCGGATATGTATTGTACCATAAAAATCCGATTAAAGCTCCTACAAAGGCTGCGATATATATTGTGATTTCTTCTACACGTGGGATATACATAATATCTAAGTATTCAGAAAAAATGATATTACCAGAAACCCAAGCAAAAATCCCTAGCGTAAGCACTATTATAGCAGAAGTCCCAGCTGCGAGACCATCAATACCATCTGTTAAATTGGCACCGTTTGAAACTGCAGTAATGATGATTATGGCTGCTAAAATGAAAATAATCCAAGCATACTTTTCTAAATCTGGACTAATCCACGTTACTAAGTCTGCATAATCAAACTCATTATTTTTAACAAAAGGGATCGTTGTTTTTGTAGATTTTTCTTCAGCCTTAAATAATTTTGAAGGAGCAATATTTGGGTCTTGAGCTAATAACACCTGCTGCTCTTCTATTGGTAATTTTTCTTTCATCGTTACATCTTGATGAAAAAACAAAGTTGTACCTATAATTACTCCTAAACCTACTTGTCCTAAAATTTTGAATTTTCCTTTTAAGCCTTCTTTATCATTTTTAAACTTTTTAATATAATCATCTATGAACCCAATAACTCCCATCCATAGGGTTGTTACAATAAGTAGGATGATATAAATATTTTCTAGTTTAGCTAATAAAACAACAGGAATCAACGTTGCTAAAATGATGATAATTCCACCCATAGTTGGCGTACCTGCTTTTTCTGCCTGACCTTCTAAACCTAAATCTCTAATGGTTTCACCAACTTGTTGTTTTTGCAAAAATCGTATAATACGTTTCCCATAGACTATAGAAATCAACAAAGACAAAATCATAGCTATAGCTGCCCTAAAAGTTAAGTAACCAAAAAGTGTTGCTCCAGGAAATTGGAACTGCTGCTCTAAATATTCAAATAGGTAGTATAGCATATTAATTCATCTGGTGTTTTATATTATTACTAATGGACAGATGTAATTCGCCATTAAACATTTTTGTTAATATGAGTATTCTGTAAATGCTCATTTCTGTAATTGTTTTAAAAACTCTTGTACAATTTTGTAATCATCAAAATCTGTTCGTTTTCCATTAACTTCTTGATAAGTTTCATGTCCTTTTCCTGCAATAAGAATAATGTCTTTAGGTTGCGCCATTTGACAAGCCGTTTTTATTGCTTGCTTACGATCAGTTATTGACACAACTTTTTTGAAATTTTGAGGCTCTACACCAGCTTCAATAGCTTCAATAATAGATTGCGGATCTTCACTACGTGGATTATCGCTAGTAAAAATAACTTTAGAGCTTAATGCCGAAGCTATATAGCCCATCTTTGGGCGCTTAGTAACATCTCTATCTCCTCCACATCCTACAACAGTAATCAATTCTTCATTCTTAGTACGAATGGTATTAATCGTTTCTAATACATTTTTTAAAGCATCTGGCGTATGCGCATAATCTACAATTGCAGTTACTTTACCTTTAGAAATCGTATATTCAAATCGTCCACTAACGCTTTCTAGTTCGCTAACAATTCTTAAAACTTCTAGCTTTTCTAAACCTAATAGTTCTGCTGTTCCAATAATTGCTAATAGATTATATACGTTAAAAGTTCCAATCAACTTTGTCCAAACTTCAACACCGCCAACTTTTATTAAAGTGCCCGATAATTGTTTTTCTAGCATTTTCCCTTTAAAATCAGCCAATGTTTTTAAAGCGTACGATTTCTTTTTTGCTTTTGTGTTTTGCAACATAAAGCTGCCATTCTTATCATCTATATTTACTAAAGCAAAAGCTGTTTTTGGTAAAGTATCAAAAAACATTTTTTTTACATCTCTGTATTCAGAAAATGTTTCGTGATAATCTAAATGATCGTGCGATAAATTGGTAAAAACACCTCCGTTAAAAGTTAATCCTTCTGTTCTTTTTTGATGAATCCCATGCGAGCTTACTTCCATAAAACAGTACTCTATATTGGCTGTTACCATTTTATCTAAATACTGGTTAATTGCTACAGAATTAGGTGTTGTATGCGTGGCTTTAAATTCGGTTTTATCTACCAAAACTTTTACTGTAGAAAGCAATCCTACTTTATAGCCTGCTTTTTTAAATAATTGGTATAGTAAAGACGCTATTGTTGTTTTTCCGTTGGTGCCTGTAATACCAATTAGAATTAATTTTGAGGAAGGATTATTATAAAAATTAGAGGCTAAAACCGCTAAGGCACTATTGGAATTTTCTACTAAAATATACGTAATGTCTTCTTTTTTATTCTCTGGAATAACTTCACAAATAATAGTATTCGCACCTAAAGAAATAGCTGTATCTATATATAAATGCCCATCTACTGAAGCTCCTTTT
>CAZLUS010000203.1:0-2527 GCA_964562775.1 uncultured Flavobacteriaceae bacterium
GTAATGATAGTGATTTGTATGATTTTGATGTTTCTCAGAAATCTTGTTTTTTCTTTGGAACAGAAAAGGACGGGTTATCTCAAGAAGTTATGAATAATGCAGATACTTTTTTAAAAATACCTATGGTCGGTTTTACAGAAAGTCTAAATATTTCGGTTTCGGCCGCAATTATTTTACAACATGTTACCACTAAATTAAAGCGAACAAGAATTAATTGGCAATTAACAGAGCAGGAACGTTTAGAAAAAAGACTAGACTGGTGTACTAAAACAATAAAGAGTTACGACGAAATTATAGAACGTTTTTATGAGAATAAATAAACACATTAAGTTATTGTTTTGAGAAATAATTGGTGTAAATTCATTTTGTAAATAATACTATATGATTACTACAAAATAGTATTACTAATAATAAATATATTAGGGGAGTTATTCAAAGCAAAAATGATGCATACAATAAAAAAGAAAAATTCAAAAAATAGCGTATTCGTTTTTAGTATTTTTTCAATCCTATTTTTTGGAGCCATCTTAAGTTGCAAAAATCCTAAAAAAAATAGCGTATCAAATGAAAATAAATTGGGTTTGGTAGAATTAGAGTATGAAATTAAGGCTAAATTAGGTGAGGGTGCTCTTTGGAATTATAAAACTAGTGAGTTGTATTGGATTGATATAGAGGAGAAAAAATTCTTTGTTTATAATCCCAAAACCAAACAGAATACGGCATATAGTATGCCCAGTAAAATAGGTACTGTTGTACCTCATACTAAAGAAGAAGTTGTAGTTGCTTTAGAAGATGGTATTTATAAATTGAATTTAGAAAGTAAAGCGCTAACACTTTTTTCTAATATCGAATCCCAATTAACAGAGAATAGATTTAATGATGGCAAGTGCGATCCTGCAGGGAATTTCTGGGTAGGTTCAATGCATTTAGAGCAAACCAAACAAGCAGCAAGCTTATATAAAATAGCCAAGAACGGCGAGGCTGAAAAAATGTTGGATAGTATTACGATATCTAATGGTATAGTTTGGACTAAAGATTCAAAAACAATGTATTATATAGATACGCCTACTTCAAAAATAAAAGCTTACGATTATAATATCAAAGACGGAAGTATTTCTAATGAAAGAGTTGCTGTTGAAGTTTCAGAATCTATTGGTTACCCAGACGGGATGGCTATAGACAACGAAGATATGCTATGGGTGGGTTTATGGAATGGAAATGGTGTTGGTCGTTTTAATCCCAAAACCGGTAAATTAATCTCTAAAGTGGAAGTTCCTGCTCACAATGTGACGTCTTGTGCTTTTGGAGGTGAAAATTTCGAAACATTGTACATTACCACTGCTAGAGTAGATATGACAGAATTGGAA
The DNA here is from genome assembly GCA_964562775.1 of uncultured Flavobacteriaceae bacterium. GTDB lineage: Bacteria > Bacteroidota > Bacteroidia > Flavobacteriales > Flavobacteriaceae > Croceitalea. The sequence goes on from CAZLUS010000203.1 coordinate 1,368, forward strand.
CTAAAAGAAAAACCGCTTTCAGGTTCTATTTTTAGAGTAAAAACTGGTGTAAAAGGAGTGAAAAGTACTTTTTTTGGTATGTAGAAAATTGATTTTAATAAAATAATATGCAAAGATCCCTCTTTATATGTATAGTATTGTTTGTGTTTTCTTGTTCTAAAGAATCAAAAGTTAGTCCAGTTAATAAAATTGATGAAAAAGTAAATGCTTTAATTTCTAAAATGTCTTTAGATGAGAAATTAGGTCAATTAAATTTAAGAGGCACTTCTAGCCGAGTTAAGGGCGAGCTTCCCGAAGAATTAAAGCAAGCCGTTAGAGAAGGGAAAATAGGAGCTTTCTTAAACGTAATGCATAAAGATTATGTTGAAGAATTGCAAAAAATAGCGGTAGAAGAGAGTCCTAACAAAATCCCCCTTATTTTTTCGCGAGATGTTATTCATGGTTTTAAAACAATTTTTCCTATTCCTTTGGGTTTAGCAGCATCCTGGGACCCCGAAACGGCAAAGCAGTCGGCAAGAGTTTCTGCCATAGAATCTTCTTCTTATGGCGTACGTTGGACTTTTGCGCCTATGTTGGATATTGCTAGAGATAGTCGTTGGGGAAGAGTTGCAGAATCTCCCGGTGAAGACCCTTATTTAGCTTCAGAATTGGCAAAAGCATACATTTCCGGGTATCAAGGTGATAGTTTGAATGATCCATCGAGTATAGCAGCATGTGCCAAGCATTTTTTAGCCTATGGAGCGGCAATTGGAGGTAGAGATTATAATACAGCGAATATGAGTGAGGCTTTGCTAAGAAATGTTTACTTGCCACCTTTTGAAGCAGCAATAAATGCGGGAGCGCAAACCGTTATGACTTCTTTTAACGAAATTAATGGTGTGCCTGCTTCTGGAAATGAATTTATTTTAGAAGATATACTTCGAGGTGAGCTAAACTTTAATGGCTTTGTTGTTAGTGATTGGGATTCTATTAAAGAAATGATTTTTCATGGTTACGCTAAAGACTTAAAACATGCCGGCGAATTAGCTATAAATGCTAGTCTAGATATGGAAATGACTAGTCAATCCTATGAGTTACATCTTAAAGCGTTAATTGAAGAAGGTAAAGTTTCTATAGATCAAATAAATTTTTTGGTAGGCAATATTTTAAGAGTAAAGTAT
>CAZLUS010000204.1:0-2521 GCA_964562775.1 uncultured Flavobacteriaceae bacterium
AGTTTATCGGGTGTTTATGAACCTGGATCGCCTTTTAAATTAATGAATGCTTTAATAGCATTACAAGAAGGAGTCATAACGCCCGAAGAAAAAATCACATGTTACAAAGGATTTAAATACGGAAATAGATTTATGAAATGCCACTGCAATTATGGTGTTAGAAATGACATGGTTAGAGGTATTCAAGAATCTTGTAATACGTATTTTGGAACAGCTTATAGAAGAATACTCGATAACTATGAAAATGCTTCCATAGGAATTGACAAATGGAGTGATCATGTAAAAAGCTTCGGGCTCGGCAACTTTTTAAACAACGATTTAGCCGTTGGTCAAAAAGGAAGAATACCGAATAGAGCTTATTACAAACATGTGTATCCTAAAAGTTTTAGAACGACCTACACCATATCTAATGCTATTGGACAAGGTGAAGTAGCAACTACACCAATACAACTTGCTAATATGACTGCAGCTATAGCTAATCGAGGGTATTATTTTACGCCTCATATTATAAAATCGATTAAGGGCGAAAAATTACCAAGAAAATATACTACGCCTAAATACACCAGTATAGACAAACAACATTTTGAGACGGTAATTGAAGGCATGCTAAAAGTATATCAAAATGGAACAGCAAAAAGAGTGCAGGTGAAAGGTATTGAAATATGCGGAAAAACGGGAACTGTAGAAAATTTCATGAAAATTGATAGTGTAAGAACACAACTAACCGATCATTCTATTTTTGTCGCATTTGCTCCTAAAAACGATCCCAAAATTGCTTTAGCTGTATTTGTAGAAAACGGGTACTTTGGTTCTCGATTTGCCGCGAAAATAGCAAGTCTTATGATAGAGAAACACATAAGAGGAGAAATTACACGTAAAGATTTAGAACATTGGATAAGAACTCATAGTCTAGAAAACGAATATGCAAAACCCTATTCTGGTGAACCTTTCAAAATTAATGAGCAGACGCAACTACAAGTGATACCAATAGATTAAATGAGACAAACTGATAGACACTTTAAATTCGATTGGGGAACTGTTATTCTCTATTTTCTTTTGGTTGGTTTTGGACTAGTAAACATTATTTCTGCCTCGCAATCTGGTGGTGTTGTAGAATTATTTAGTTTTAGTAATCCGTATAGCAAACAACTCCTTTTTATTGGTTTATCGGTAGTTTTAATTCTTTTGATATTGGCTATAGATGCTAAATTTTACGAACGTTTTTCTAGCATTATTTACTTGGCCTCTTTGCTTTCGTTAATAGGTCTATTTATTTTTGGAAAAAATGTAAACGGTGCCACCTCTTGGTACGGCATTGGAGGCATGACTTTGCAGCCCAGCGAATTTGCAAAAGCAGCAACAGCTCTGGCAGTAGCAAAATATATTAGCGATTTAAATACCGACATAAAAAACTTAAAGGATCAATTAAAAATTGCACTTATAATTGTGGCCCCAGCATTTTTAATTCTTCTGCAGAATGATGCAGGAAGTACACTTGTTTACGGTTCTTTCTTTTTTGTTCTTTATAGAGAAGGATTGCCAAAAATATACCTATCTATTGCTGTTTTTGTCGTTTTAATATCTATTTCAGCTTTAAAAATAGGACCAACGATTACTGTTATTCTTACCTCTATTTTTTTATTTTCTCTATATTACTTCCGAAGAAAAAAAATGCGCTTTTACCAACCTATAGCGCTTATTATACTTTGTCTTGGATTGGCCTATGGTGTGCAATCGTTTTATAAATATGTTTTACAACCGCATCAACAAGATCGTATTAGCTTATGGCTTCGGCTAGAAAAAGATCCTGATAAATTAGAGCGTATGAAAAAAACGTTTGCCTATAACCTAAACGAATCTGAAAAAGCTATTAGCTCGGGGGGGTTTACTGGAAAAGGGTTTTTAGAAGGGACCCGTACCACCGGTAAGTTTGTGCCAGAACAGCATACAGATTATATATTTAGTACTGTAGGAGAAGAATGGGGCTTCTTAGGAACAATGTTTACCATTATTCTTTTTGTACTTCTCTTATTAAGAGTCTTACATTTGGCCGAATTGCAAAAATCACAGTTTAGTCGAGCGTACGGTTATTCGGTAGCTGCTATTCTATTTTTCCATTTTATGATTAATATTGGAATGGTGATGGGGCTAATCCCCACAATTGGTATCCCTCTGCCTTTCTTTAGCTATGGCGGATCGGGCCTTTGGGCATTTACAATTTTACTCTATACCTTCAATAAATTAGATTCCAATCGAATTAATGAGTGGTAATACTTTTACTTTCCTTTAAACTTTATAGGCAAGTAGACTATTTTTTTTGTTTCAAAGAAATCTTCGGTATAAAAATCAGAAATAGCGCTAATTTTCACTGCTCTATAATCTTTAAGCTCTTCAGTTAAATCCCCACCTTTAAGGTAAATTATTCCATTTTTAAGGTCGTTTTTTTGAATTTTAGCTATTTTACTTTTTACCCAATGTACGAATGTTTGCATCGCCGCCACTGCTCTACTTACTATAAAAT
>CAZLUS010000205.1:0-2510 GCA_964562775.1 uncultured Flavobacteriaceae bacterium
TGTCAGAAGAAATGCGAACGGATGAAAGCATTTATTTAATGGGCGAAGAAGTAGCAGAATATAATGGTGCATATAAAGCATCTAAAGGAATGTTAGATGAGTTTGGTGCAGAACGTGTAATTGACACTCCAATTTCTGAACTTGGTTTTTCAGGAATAGGTGTCGGGTCAGCAATGTTAGGCAACAGACCTATTATAGAATTTATGACCTTTAACTTTGCTTTAGTTGGTATAGATCAAATAATAAATAATGCTGCAAAAATTAGACAAATGTCTGGTGGGCAGTTTGCTTGTCCTATTGTATTTAGAGGTCCAACAGCTTCTGCAGGTCAATTAGCGGCAACGCATTCTCAAGCTTTTGAAAGCTGGTATGCTAATTGTCCAGGGCTAAAAGTAGTAGTGCCTTCTAATCCTGCTGATGCAAAGGGACTTTTAAAAGCTGCTATTCGTGATGATGACCCTGTTATTTTTATGGAGTCTGAGCAAATGTACGGTGATAAAGGAGAGGTTCCAGAAGGAGATTATACCATACCTATTGGTGTTGCAGATATAAAAAGAGAAGGTACAGATGTTACTATAGTTTCTTTTGGTAAAATTATTAAAGAAGCATATAAAGCAGCAGATGAGTTAGAAAAGGAAGGTGTGAGCTGTGAGATTCTAGATTTACGTACGGTACGCCCTATGGATATTAATGCTATTGTAAATTCTGTAAAGAAAACAAATAGGTTGGTAATTTTAGAAGAAGCGTGGCCTTTTGGTAACGTGTCTACAGAAATTATCTATCACGTTCAAGATAAAGCTTTTGATTATTTAGATGCTCCTGTTGTAAAAATTAATACAGCAGATACACCAGCACCTTATTCTCCTGTGCTTTTGGCAGAATGGCTTCCTAACAGTAATGATGTGGTAAAAGCCGTTAAAAAAGTCTTATATAAATAGTAGAGGCTTTTTAATAAAATATATTAACCTCGCCACATAATTAAGGCGAGGTTTTTTTTACGGAATAGTTTTTGATTAAAGTAGCTAATAACTAAAATATTTAAAATAAGAATTACTTGAGTAGTTTCTAAATAGTTCTTGTATCACGCTTAAGCGAATGAAAAAAATTGTAATACTTCTTTTTACGCTTTTTCTATTTTCTTCTTTAAATGCTCAAACTAAGATTAGTGGTAGGGTATTGGATGAATTTGATAATCCAATAGCATTTGCTAACATTATATTTAAAGGATCTTCAGAAGGTACAATTACCAATGATAACGGTCGATTTTATTTTGAATCTGATAAAAATTACAATGCTATTTTAGTATCATTTATAGGATACGAGTCTCAAGAGGTGGCATTAGCATCTAAAGTAAACTACGAATTAGAGATAGTTTTAAAAGAATCTACAGAACAACTATCCGAAGTTGTTGTCTATACTGGAAAACAGTCTAAGAAGAACAATCCTGCAATTGATATCTTAAAAAAGATTTGGGCAAAGAAACGTGAGAATGGTGTTAGAAAATTTAGTCAATATAAATACGATAAATACGAAAAAGTAGAGTTCGATTTAAATACCATAGACAGTGCTTTAATAAAAAGTAAGCTCTTTAAAGGCTTGGAGTTTATTTTTGAAGATTTAGATACTTCAAGAATTACAGGAAAGACCTATTTGCCTATTTTTTTGAACGAAGTTTTCTCAAAAGTGTATGGGGATAATAATTTAGGTGTAGAGAAAGAAGATGTTTTAGGGAATAAAAATTCTGGATTTGCTGGAAACCAAGCTATTACTGCTTTTGTTGAAGATTTATATTCAGATTATAATATTTATGACAACTACTTAAAATTCTTTGATAAGAGTTTTACAAGCCCTTTATCTAAAACGGGTGTCGATACCTATAATTATGTGCTTTCTGATAGTACGTTTATTGATAATAAATGGTGTTATAATATTATATACTACCCGCGTAGAAAAAATGAGCTTACTTTTAAAGGTGATTTTTGGGTCAATGATACCACCTTTGCTGTTAAAAAAATAAATCTAGAAGTTACCAAAAGTGCAAACATTAACTGGGTAAAAGAAATTTATATAGAACAGGAGTATAGTGTTGTAAACGACTCGGTCTTTTTATTAAATCGAGATTATTTGCTTAGTGATTTTTCTTTTTCCAAAAAAGAAAAATCTAAAGGTGTTTATGGTAAAAGAACAACTATTTACGATAATTATGTTTTTGATGAAGAAAAGGGGGCTGTCTTTTATAAATCTAAAAGTGATCCGTATGATCCACGTGTTTTTAAAAGAGATACCGTTTTTTGGAAAAATGCACGCTTAGAAAGTTTAAACGATGATGAATCGGGTATATTTCAGCTTTTAGACACGCTAAAAACAGTACCCAAATTCAATACCTATTATGATATTGTTAGTGTTTTAGGTTCTGGTTATATAGAGGTAGATAAATGGAATGTAGATATAGGTGATGTGTACAGCACCTTTGGTAATAATCAAGCAGAGGGAGTACGCCTACGTGGTGG